>DATNMI010000318.1:0-7268 GCA_035602375.1 Nitrospiria bacterium
GAACTCGATTCTGTTTATAAGAAGATCGGCAAGACTGGAATAGAGAAATTCATGTCGTCAAAGAACTGGGCTTCCATCGATTTGTCCGATTTCCAGAATGAGTTTCTTGAGGTCCAGCTCCTTAAAGAGCGTTATTCGCAAACACTCGAAGACCTCTCGCTATTGCGCCGGAAGGCAATAAAAGATCTTCTTTCGGATTACACCGCTCTCATTAATAAAACAGGCTGGGAAATGGCTCAGATTCAGGTTCCTGACGAACCCTTCTTTCATGGCAAGAGAATCCGAGAATTCCAGTTAAAGGAAGACAGTCTGATCCTGATGGTAAAAAAAGATACCGCAATGGAGATCGCCCATGGCAACACGCTTCTCCAGGGAAATGATATTCTTATCTCGATTGGCACGGAATCGGGTCTCAAATATCTCAAGAATCTTTTTACCTCTCGCTTCAAGAAATAAAGCGTTTTAAAAATCCTGCCAATTTAATCAAATTCTACCACCCGTACGAAATTGTCTCAATGGCGCCGAAAAATATCCAGATTTGTTTTTTTTGGACGATCTTTTCTGATCCCAATGTTAATGTCCACAGATTTTGTGGATAAGTTGTGGATGGTTGTGTGAATTAGAAGGAAAACGCTAACTGGGTTAGCCTTATAGCGGGTTGCCTAAAGAAAGGGCAGGAAAACCCATTGATTTTCCAATTAATTTATTCTTTTTAATCGCTTTGGCCACGATCACAATCTCGCTGTTTTGCGGGGTATTTTGGCCGTTTTCTATGAGAATCCTAAGATAGTTATCTGTTAAAGCCATTCCAAACTGAGGCATGAGCTCTTCAGGCCGGCGCTCTACGAGGGCTTTTAATTCTTTCCCGATGAATTTTCTCATGAAAGCCGTTTCTTTTTCTCTCCCCTTTTCTCTAAGTGCCGATGCCCGCTGTTGAATCCGGTCGAGCGGGAGATGGTTCTCGAAATGCGAGGCGTCTGTCCCTTCTCGCGCGGAAAATGGGAAGACATGAAGATAGGAAAGTGGAAGTGAATCGATTAGATCAGAGGTTTCTTTAAATTCTTCTTCCGTTTCACCAGGGAACCCCACCATAACATCCGCTCCTAAAGAGGCGTCAGGGCTAAGCCTGTGGAGGGCAAGAATGAGCCCACGGTAGGCATCTGGCGAATATTTCCGATTCATTCGGTTCAGCGTTCTTTCGCTTCCGCTCTGCAATGGGATGTGAAAGTGACGGCAGACCCGTTCTGATTGTGCAAGCGTCTCAACCAGCTCCGGCGTAAACAGATCGGGTTCTATGGAACTGAACCGAAAGCGAATTTTGGAGGTCTCCTCTGCCATTTTCAGGAAAAGCGCCAGAAGAGAATTCTTCGGGCGAAGATCAAGGCCGTAAGCGCCAAGGTTTATTCCCGACAGTACAGCCTCTCTGTACCCCATACCTTCAAAAATAAGGATTTGCTCAATGACTTCCGCCGGATCCATGCTTCTGCTTCTTCCCCGGGCCTTTGGAATGATGCAGAAGGTACACCAGCTGTTGCATCCATCCTGGATTTTTAGAAACGCCCTGGTTCTATCGGGACAATTCTCAAGGAGGGGCTGTTTAAACTGCTTCTCTCTGCCGATTTCTCCGACGCAATAAAGAGGTTCAGCGGGTTCGGCCCCCAGAAGAGGCGTTAATAGCGCTCCGATCTCTTTTTTTTCTTCATTCCCAACAACCATGTTAACGCCCGGGATCTTTCTTACTTCATCCGGATTGGTCTGGGCATAACAGCCTGTGACGACAATCTTTGCGGCAGGGTTTGCCTTCTTGGCCTTCCTGATCCAGTATCTTGATTCCGCGTCGGCGTTATCTGTCACAGTGCAGGTATTAATGACATAGAGGTCCGCCTTCTCTTCAAATGGGACGACCTCAAGCTCCTGCCGGGATACTCCTTGTTTCATTACTAATGTATCAAACTGGTTTACCTTGCACCCCAGCGTGGCAAAGGCGATTTTCACATGATCTCCCCTTCAAGGGAAGCCATTCTTCCATCGGTAATACGAACTGAAACCAGCTTCCCTTTCAGGCTTCCCGGAGCGTTGAAATGGACCATCCGGTTGCAGTCGGTCCTTCCAAACCACCTTTGGGGATCATTTTTTCCGGCCCCCTCCACCAGTACGGTTTGCGCCGTGCCGATCAGTCCCCGGTTTTTTTTGAGAGAAATGAATTGCTGGCATTCAAGGACCTGTGCCAGACGCAACGATTTTTCATCTTCTGGAATTTTTCCTTCCATGGCCGGAGCAGTCGTGTTGGGCCGGTCAGAATATTTAAATGCGAAGATCGCGTCAAATTCAACCAACGCAAGAATATTCAGGGTTTCCTTTAAGTCTTCTTCCGTTTCCCCTGGAAATCCCGTGATAATATCTGTGGTAATACTGAGTGCCGGCATGGCTTCCCGCAGAAGGTTGACCTTTTCAAGATAGGCCCCCCGGCTATATCCCCTGTTCATGCGCTCCAATACCCGGTTCGATCCGGACTGTACCGGCAGGTGGATATGTTTGCAGAGTTTTTGATGTTTTGACATGACGTCAATCAGCTTCGGCGTGACATGATTGGGATGGGAGGTCATGAACCGTATCCGTTCGATGCCTGGAATTTTCTGAAGAATACCGAGAAGGTCCGGAAAATCGATGATTTCATCGAGGTTTCTCCCATAGGCGTTCACGGTCTGACCCAGAAGAGTGATCTCCCTGAATCCTTCTCCGGCAAGACCTTCAACCTCATGGAAAATTTCTCTCCCCGGTCTGCTTCTTTCAGACCCCCGCGTCGTCGGAACGACACAATAGGAGCAGCCGAAGTCACACCCCTCCATGATTGTAATCCAGGCTTTGAATTCATCTTTTCGGGAAGAGGGCCTGCTGGGAGCAATCGTCGCATCATCCGACGTCGAAACCACCCGCTCCTTTCTTGCCACACGTTCAATCAAATCGGGAAGATGGCTGATATCGCGGGGGCCCATGACAAAATCAACATTTGATATTCGCTGGAGAATTTTTTTTCCTTCCTGCTGGGCGACGCACCCGGTAAAACCGATAATCAAGCCAGGATTCGCTTTCTTAAGTCCGTCAAGCTTTCCGAATTCGGAATAGGCCTTCTGCTCTGCTTTATCACGAATACTGCAGGTATTCATGATAATCATATCGGCTTCGTCCTGCTTCTGAGTCAGGGTATAGCCCTCTTTTAAGAGAATTCCGGTCATCTGTTCGGCATCATGTTCATTCATCTGACATCCGAATGATTTGATAAACAGCTTTTTCATAGGGTGAGCGAGACCTTTTCGTCGAGTGAAATTTCCAGGGTTTTCACAGCGCTTCCCTGGTTTTGAAAGATCTCAATATGCCCGGAACTGTTGATCGTAAAAGAGATTTCGCCCTTCACGGCCTCCTGGTAATACCGCTTTCCTCCTTTGAGGGTCTGCTCGCCGATTTTCAAAGTTAAATGCTTCAGATCAGGCGAAGGGAGATGGGAACTTCTGATGTTGCTAATCAGGTTCCCGAAATGGTCGATGAAAACAACATTTCCGGTAATATTACCCTGTGTGAGGGCAGGTTTTGATACGGGAAACTTAACCGGATCGTTGATCGCCGGCCCAAACGAATGGGCTTCCAGACCGGTGGAAAGCCAGGCCGCTACAGGGGCAAATATATCCCTTCCGTGAAATGTATTTCCAGAAGATGGAAGGAAGAATTTTTTCTCCTTTATTTCATAAATCTGGCAGGGGCCATCTTCCTCATAAACATAGGAGAGAACGCCATTATCCGGCGCGAGAAAAAAACCTGTCCGGCTGACCACGAGAAGCGGGCGCCGCTCGCTCCCCACTCCAGGGTCCACGACGACCATGTGTATGCTTCCCCGGGGGAAATCCCTGTGCGCTTTGGAGATTACAAACGCGGCGGTCTTGATTTCGAAAGGCGGAATATCGTGCGTGATATCGACGATCCGGATATCCGGGTTGATCTGAAGGATCACGCCGCGAAGAATACCGGTAAAATAATCGCGTGTTCCGAAATCGGTGGTGAGCGTAATAACCGGTTTCATCAGTACTCTTATTCGAAATAGATTTTTAGGATTTCGTATTCGATAGTCCGGGCGGGTGCTTTGATCTTGACGGTATTCCCGACTTTGTTCCCGACAAGGGCCTTGGCCACCGGGGAATGAATGGAAATTTTGTTCACTTTCATATCGGCTTCGTCCTGGCCGACCAGAGTATACTTTTTCTCCTCTTCCGATTCGAGATCAAGGAGAACAACGGTCGCGCCGAAAACGACTTTATCTGCCGAAAGATTTGACGTATCGATAATTTCAGCTTCCACGAGTTTTGTTTCCAGCTCCCGGATACGTCCCTCGAGAAAAGATTGTTTTTCCTTCGCCGCCGAATATTCGGCGTTCTCCGAGAGATCGCCATGGGCTCTCGCTTCGGCGATATCCTGAATGTTTTTCGGGCGCTCTATTTTTTTGAGCCTGTCGAGCTCGTCTTTGACCATATCATAACCCTTACGGGTCATCGGCTGTTTCAAATTTGCGTCCTCCAAACAGAAATATCCCCATTGTCCTTCATAACGGGGCTCCAGATCAATAATATATCATTTTATGTGGTATTGTTGAAGTGATTTTACTTTTACTTTGTCCTTTAATGTCGCCCCGATTCCCCGTACGGCTGCCCTGGCCCCCGCCATGGTCGTAAAATAGGGAATGTTCAGTTGAAGCGTGGTCTGCCGGATCGGAAAAGAGTCCTTTTGAGAAGCCTGATCGCCCACCGTATTGATGGAAAGCTGGATCTCCCTGTTTTTCATAAAGTCTACGACATGGGGGCGTCCTTCGGCGATCTTGTTCACCATCTCAATCGTCACAGCATGTTTCCTTAAAAATTCCACCGTTCCCCGGGTGCCGATTAAAGAAAACCCATACCGTTCCAGGTCCTTGGCCACCGGAATCAGCCCCTGTTTATCCTTATCCTTGACGCTTAAAAAGACTTTGCCTGTTAAAGGGAGGGGATTTCCAGCCGCCGACTGCGATTTGGCAAAGGCTTTTCCAAAATCATTGTCTATCCCCATCACTTCCCCGGTCGATTTCATTTCCGGGCCAAGCAGGGTATCCACCCCGGGAAATTTGTTAAATGGAAAGACCGCCTCCTTGACCGCCACATGAAAATAAGGGGGGATCTCGATCGTCTTAACCAGTTCCTTTAATTTCTTCCCGGTCATCAGGCGAATGGCCAGTTTGGCCAATGGAACGCCGATGGTCTTGCTGACAAAAGGAACCGTTCTCGATGCCCTGGGGTTGACTTCCAGGACATAGACGTCTCCATTTTTCACCGCGAACTGAATATTCAGGAGACCCACCACTTTTAAGGCCCGGGCCAGTAATATGGTCTGACGTCTGATTTCCCCGATCAGATTTTCCTGAAGAGAGAAGGGAGGTAGCGAGCAGGCGCTGTCTCCTGAATGGACCCCCGCCTCTTCGATATGTTCCATGATTCCGCCGATCATAACGTCGTCCCCGTCGGAGAGGGCGTCCACGTCGACTTCAATCGCATCTTCCAGATATTTATCGACAAGAACCGGACGGGAACTCGACGCGGAAACGGCCTGGGTCATATACTCGAAGAGGCCCTGCTCGTCATAGACCACCCGCATCGCCCGCCCCCCCAGAACATAGGAAGGCCGGACCATCACCGGGTATCCGATTTTCGCGGATATGATAGTTGCTTCGCTGGCGGAACGGGCGGTGCCGCTTTCGGGCTGGAGAAGTTCCAGCCGCTCTACCAGTTCCCGGAACCTTTCCCTATCTTCGGCGAGATCGATCGAATCGGGAGAAGTTCCAAGAATTCGGATACCCGCTTCTTCCAGTGGGATAGCCAGCTTGAGCGGCGTCTGCCCGCCGAGTTGAACGACCACTCCTTCTGGCTTCTCAAGCTGGATAATCCGGAGGACATGTTCAAAGGTCAAAGGTTCAAAATAGAGCCGGTCGGCGGTGTCATAATCGGTGCTCACGGTTTCAGGATTGCAATTGACCATGATGGTTTCGTACCCGTCCTCCTTCAATGCAAGTACCCCGTGAACACAGCAGTAATCAAACTCGATTCCCTGCCCGATCCGGTTAGGCCCGCCTCCCAGGATCATCACCTTCTTCTTTTTAGACGGAACCGCCTCGCACTCGCTCTCATACGTGGAATAGAGATAGGGGGTAAAAGCTTCAAATTCCGCCGCGCAGGTATCGACGCGCTTGAATACGGGGATCAGCCTGTTTTTTTGCCGAATCTCGTAAATCTCTTTTTCGGATAATCCTGTCAGGTCCGCCAGTCGGATATCCGAGAAACCCCACTCCTTGGCTTTCTTCAGAAGGGGTGTGATCTCTTGCCCCGTTCGCGAGATTAGTTCATTTTCAAAACGGACGATCTCTTCAATCTGGTGCAAAAACCAGGGATCGACGGCGCTTTCTTTATAAATTTCATCGACCGAAAAACCATGACGGAAAGCTTCCGCGATATAAAAGATCCTCTCCCAATTCGGGGTTTTAAGCTTCGCCCGGAGGGTCTCCTTTTCCTCCCCTTTAGGAAGAACGGTTCCGCGCTTTAGAACGAGACCCGGACGTTCTACCTCCAGGGACTGCACCGCTTTCTGAAGCGATTCTTTAAAAGTTCTGCCGATCGCCATTGCCTCTCCGACCGATTTCATCTGCGGCGAGAGGGTCGCGTTGGCCAGAGGAAACTTCTCAAAATCAAATCTGGGAATTTTAACCACTACATAGTCGATAACAGGTTCAAAAGAGGCAGGCGTGATCCGTGTAATATCGTTTGGAATTTCATCTAGGGTGTAACCCACGGCTAGTTTGGCCGCAATTTTGGCAATCGGATACCCGGTTGCTTTGGATGAGAGGGCCGAACTTCTTGATACCCTGGGGTTCATCTCGATCACCACCATCCGCCCGTCGGTTGGACTGACGGCGAACTGAATATTCGAACCACCGGTTTCAACTCCGATCTCCCGGATCACCCGGATCGCGGCATCCCGCATTTTCTGGTATTGCCGGTCGCTTAACGTCTGAATCGGCGCCACCGTAATCGAATCGCCGGTATGGACCCCCATCGGGTCGATATTTTCAATCGAACAGATGATGACGACATTATCCGCCCGGTCCCGCATCAGCTCAAGTTCAAATTCCTTCCATCCCAGGACCGACTCCTCAACCAGAATCTCCCTAGACGGACTGGCGGCGATTCCTGCCTCCA
>DATNMI010000323.1:0-2462 GCA_035602375.1 Nitrospiria bacterium
GATAAGGGCCTTTTGTGGAAAGGTAAAACCTCTTCTCGCCCTTAATCATTAATTCAATTTCGTAATTCTGGTTTTCCCCGCTCCGGATCACCTGACGGTCAGATTCTTCAATCTTTCTGGCGGCCTCATCCGGCATATTCAGGATCGAATTGTCATGGCCGATCAGCTCTTCCGGGGTTTTATTAAAATTGGCCGCCCCGATTTCGTTGACGATTAAATATTTTCCATTCAGGTCTTTGATAAAAATCGTGTCGCTGGTTTCCTTCAAAATAGACATCATGAGATTCGTCTGTTGGTTAAGTTTTTCATCTGAAAGGTTTTGCTCCGTAATGTCCTGCGCGGTGCCATACATTCGGACTACCTGACCGGTCCAGTCTGTAGCAAGATGGGTATGGAACTGGATAAACCTGACCGATCCGTCCGGACGAATAATCCGGAAGGCAAACTCACAAGGCTGACGATCTGACTTGGCTCTTTCTATAAATTTGATGACCCTTTCCTTGTCCTCCGGATGGACCGCGTTGATAAACAGGTCAAATGTCGGCTTCGCATTTTCACTCTCATAACCAAAAATTTTGAAATGTTCCACAGACCAGGTCAGCCTGTTTGAGGCGAGATCGAAATTCCAACTGCCGATATGGGTCAAATTCTGGACCTCAGCGAGGTCTCTCTCTTTTTGGGTGAGATAAAACTCGTATTGTATGATCCTGGCCAGTAAATCGGAATTCAGGCCTTTCTTGATGATCGCTATGATTTCTTCAGATTTTTTCTTCCCTTTTTTTATTTGGTCGATTTGAGAGAGGTTCCCCAGATAAATCACCGGAACATGAAGGGCCATGGACTGAATCATTTTGAAAATTTCCAAAACGGAAAAATCCCGCCGCACAAGGTCAACCAGGACAATGTCGGGCCTCTTTTCTACCAGAAGCGACTCTTGAACGGGGATATCGGAACAATGAAATATTTTTAAGAGACGCTCTTTTCGGAGAGCGGCATAAAGCCCCTTTTCTCCCAGTTTGTAGGCGCCTATACTCAATACATTAATCGTTCGCGTTTTCATTTTGTCTCGGATTAATAGGTACCTCTCCATCATACCTCAAATTGGAGATTTTGAAAAATGAGGAAATTTTAATAATGAAGGGTTCCTGTCTTTCATTTTAAATTCAAGACCGCTATAATCGGGGATCTCGTGGTAAAAAACATGATCCTTATTTTTAAACAGAATAGTGGATGCCTATGAAAACATGGGTCATGCGAATTTTTATCGTTCTTTTCTTTACGCTGGCGGCCTTCTCTCCGGCAATTGCCGCGGACCTTAAGGAAATCGACGGAACAGCGCTTGAAGCCATGATGGCTGACGGCAAGGCGATGATGATCGTCGATGTCAGGGAGCCGGACGAATTCGCGGCAGGTCATCTCAAAGGGGCAATCAACATCCCATTCAGACCGGCAAAAACCAGAGTTCTAAATGAGCTCTCCCCCAAGGACCGGATTGTTTTTGTCTGCCATGGAGGCCCAATGGGTCATGAGCTGGGAACGCTCCTGTCCCAAAACAATTATCCCGATGTTTATAATTTAATCGGAGGGATGAAAAAATGGAAAGGGTCCGTTGTCAAGTAAGAAGTCCATTAGACCGGTGGGCCTTTGCACAACCCGCTCATTGCCCCCCGCGTTCTGCGCTGGCAAAGCCAGACGCGACACTGAGAAGGCTCCGGTCTTTTATTCTTTTGGCCCTCCTATTAATCCTCTGGACCGTCGATTCTTTCGCCGAATCCATCGGCTGGACCGGGATCTCCGGAAGCTCCCCCTCCAACCTCTTCGTCGTCGGGGAATATGGCGCGATTTCCCATTTTGACGGAAAAAAGTGGACTACCGTAAAAACAGGGTCTCGCGTCTGGCTCTCCTCGGTCATTACTTTTTCTCCCGGCTCCGCCTATGCCGCGGGGTACAACGGTCAGATCCTTCAATTTAACGGAAAAACCTGGACCGCCATGGAAACCGGCTTGACCAACGACCTAAACGGAATCTGGGGGCTCTCCCCGTCCGATCTTTATGCGGCGGGAGACCGGGGAACGCTTCTTCATTTCAATGGCAGTCAATGGACTAAAATAGAAACTGGGAATCAAAACCTATTGTTTTCGGTCTGGGGGGCCGCTCCCGATAATGTCTACGCCTGCGGAGGGAGATCGACCCTTCTTCATTATGACGGCAACGCCTGGTCGGAAACTGCATTGCCGGTAAATGGCCATTTTGTCGGAATCTGGGGGAGCGGGCCGTACAACATTTTTCTGGCCGGTGATGAAGGGGTCATCCTCCATTTTGACGGTAAGGCGTGGAGCCCGATGGAAAGCGGGGTCAAAGAAATTCTGCGGTCTCTCTGGGGAAGTTCCGGAGAGAATATTTACGGGGTCGGAGACGATGGCTTAATTTTGCATTTTGACGGGAAAGCCTGGTCAAGAGAG
>DATNMI010000331.1:0-1685 GCA_035602375.1 Nitrospiria bacterium
TTCGGCCGTCCGCACCGCTCCAAAGAACAGTATTCCGGTCTCTGATGAAAATGCTGCGGAGCGGCTTAAAGAGTTGCGGCGGCTGGCCGAAAAATCAGACGCTCTTTCCAAAAAGGAGAGCGACCTCCTCGACCTGAAGGACAAGGTTTACAATATCAAACGGTCTCTTGGTGAGTTGGAAACCGCCAATGCCGATCTGTCGCGGATAGAGGAAAAAGAGGCTTCTTTCGCCGGTTTTCAGTCAATTCCCAGAGACGCCCAGCAGATTCTCGATGAATATGAAAACAACCAGGCTGAAAAAATGGTTGAGCAGGGGGAATTGACGGAGGACATCGCGCTCATTGAACAACAGCTCCAGATGGATCAACGGAACCTGCTCCAGAACAAGTTCCTCTGGGGAGGGGGTATTTTAACCGCGTTGAGTCTGATTCTCGGTCTTTTCCTGGAACTCGAAGGTCCCGAAAGATACGTTCAGGGTCTTGTCCTCGTGACCGGCGTCGGCCTGGTCGGATATGCGCTCTATCAGGACCTGATGCGCGGCTCCCAGAAAAAGGCGTGGAAAAACAAACTCGAAAACAAGAACAAGAACCTCGAAATCCTGACAGCGCGGTTTAAAAGAGAAAACGCAAAATATTTCGAACTCCTCGAAAAAACAGGGACTGAAAACCGGGAAAGCTTTGAGACCCGTTTTACGGAATTTAAAAACCTGATGGGAGAAAAATATGAGGTGACCGGCCGCATCGAGAAGATTTTATCCGGAAGATCGATCGAGGATCTGGAACGGGAAATGATTGAAAATCAGACAAAGCTCCAGGCGCAGGAAGAAGAGATCGCGATAATCAAGCCCGGAATTCCCGACTCCTATACCGTTCAAAATGAGATCCGGGCGATCGAAGAGCGTCTGAATCCAGGGATGTCGATCTCAGGAGGGTCCTCATTTGAGGACCTAACCGGCGGTCCCGCGGTGGCAAACGGCCCCGGCCTGGAGATGTACGGTGGATCGAGCCCCGGTTTGGGATCCTTTTTCGAAAAGGATTGGGACCTGCTGACCGCGTCGGCCGGATTGACCGCGGAACAGGTGGCGCAATTCCTTCAAAAGCGGCTATCCGCACTTTGCGGAAATCGGCTTAAAATGACCGTCATGCCTGGTGGAAAAATCGAATCCGATCCCGGATTTGAAACATTAAGCTCCGGCATTCTCGATTTTCTTTTTATCGGAATGTTCCTGATCCGGTCACAGCTACTAAGAAAAATCCCGTTTCCCCTTGTTCTGGACGATCCGATGGTGACTCTCGACTCTGAACTGCAGGGAATACTCTTAAATTTCGCCAAGGACGTTTCCCGCGGAAGGACCATTCTATGGTTCTCCCATACGGGGTATCCCGTTGAAAACGCAAACCTCATTAAAATATAAAATACCATCCAGAGGAACATTCATCACATTCGAAGGGATGGAAGGCTCCGGAAAATCGGCCCACCTTGACGCCCTCTCTCATGAACTTCGGACCGCAGGGTTTCCGGTTGTCGTAACGAGGGAACCGGGAGGAACGCCTCTCGGAGAAAAAATCCGGAACCTGATCTTTGAACAGAACCATGAGACAATCGACCCCCGCGCCGAGCTCCTCCTCTACCTGTCCGCGAGAGCCCAGCATGTCCGCGAAGTTCTCCGCCCATCCGTGGATAAG
>DATNMI010000340.1:0-6623 GCA_035602375.1 Nitrospiria bacterium
GGGTCTTTTCCCCCATACGGGCCGCGGCCAGAGCGGCCTCGCAGCCGGCATGGCCGGCCCCAATCACGATCACTCCGTATATTTTCTCAAATGTTTTCATAACCTTGAAATTGCTTTCATTCAATCATTTTCCGATACAAAATTCTTTAAAGATCCGGTCAAGGAGCTCATCTGGCGCTGTGATTCCGAGAATCTCTCCAAGCGCGTCGACCGCCTCCCGGAGATCAAGGGCGACAAACTCAAAAGAGACTTTCTTTTCAAGCGATTCCAGGGCTGTTTTGAGCGCTTCGGCCCCGTTTCGAAGGGCCGCTTCATGCCGCGCGCGGGTAACGACAACCCCCCCTTCAAAATCCTTTTTCCGGGAAAAACGGCGGGATATGCCGGCCATTTCCTTTTGTAGCGCCTCCAGGCCGGTTTTTTTCAGAGAAGATACCTTGATGGCTTTTCCCTGGCCGGACGTGCCCGCCGCTTCTCCGGCCCCCCCGGCTGCCAGATCTGTTTTATTAAAGACTACAAGATAATTCTTTCCGGAAAGATTTTCAACCCCCCGGCTGTCCTCCGGTTTCCACCCCGCTTCGGAGTCGACCACCCATAACACCAGATCGGCCTTCTCCATTTCCGCTTTTGCACGCCGGATCCCTTCAATTTCGATGACGTCCGAGGTCTCTCTCATACCCGCCGTATCGACCAGCCGGTAGGTCAAGCCTTGCAGAATCGCCCGCTCTTCAAGAATGTCGCGAGTGGTCCCCGCTATCTCGGTTACGATGGCCCGCTCCCGATCCAGAAGCGCGTTCAGCAGGCTCGATTTGCCGGCGTTCGGTCGTCCGGCAATAACGACCAGAAATCCCTCCCGCAAAATCTTGCCGTCGCGGGCGGTGCCGAGTATCGCCTCGATCTTTCGTAGAATTTCCACCCCCTCCGCCTTTGCGTTCCCCGGAGAGAGAATTTCAATATCTTCTTCGGCAAAATCAATATTGGCTTCAAGTTTTGAAAGAAGGCGGAGGAGCGCCTCCCTGATCTCGGAAATCCGCCTGGAAAACTCTCCTGAAAGGTGTTTGAGAGCCTGGTTCCTGGCGGTTTCGTTTTGGGAGGTAATAAAGTCGATGACCCCCTCCGCCTGGGCAAGGTCGATCCGCCCATTCAAAAAGGCCCGTTTCGTAAACTCTCCGGGCGCCGCCTCCCTGGCTCCCTCCCTAATCAGAAGCGCCATGATCCTGGTCATCGATTGAAGATTTCCGTGACAGCTGAATTCAACGGTGTCCTCGCAGGTATAACTGCGTGGGCCGCGAAAAAGCGCGGCCATTACCTCATCGAGGACTTCTCCGCACGATGAATCGACGATTCTTCCGTGCGATACGGTATGGGATGGTTTTCCACTTAAACGCTTTTTCCCGGAAGATTGAAACGCTTTGTCGGAAATTTCAATCGCGCTTGTGCCGCTGATCCGGATCACGCCGATTCCACCCTCCCCCAACGGGGTTGAAATGGCGCAAATCGTTTCTATGTCGGTTGATGGCCCTGGCATAACTGGAAATTCACGATTTCGGGCCGGCTACCCCTTTTTCCCGGCCCGGGAAAGCGTTTTCCCTCCGTTCGCAAAATATCTGGCGGTAATGAACTGCTGGGCAATGCTCAGTATGTTATTGACCATCCAGTATAGTACAAGTCCGGAAGAAAATTTAAGAAAGAAAAAGGTGAATATCACGGGAAGGAAAAGCATGATTTTGGCCTGCGTAGGATCGAGGTTGCTCGGCTGGATTTTCTGCTGAATAAACATGGTGATCCCCATGATCACTGGAAGAACATAAAGGGGATCAAAATCGGAAAGGTCGGTAATCCAGAACATAAACGGCGCCTGGCGAAGCTCGATGGTGGTATTGAAAATATTGAAAAGCGCTACAAAGACAGGAATCTGGAGAATCATCGGGAGGCACCCCCCAACCGGATTGACCTTATGCGCTTTGTATAACTCCATGATCTCCCGGTTAAGCCGCTGTTTGTCGTTCTTGTATTTCTTTTGAAGTTCGGCCATCAGGGGCTGAATGGCCTGCATTCCCTTCATTGATTTGTAACTCTTGTGGGTCAGCGGAATAAAGAGCGCCTTGATCAGAACCGTTAGGATAATAATTGCCACGCCGTAGTTATGGGTATAACTATGCAGGAAATTGAGGATGGAGCAGAGGGGTTGGGCAATCAGCCGGACCAACGACCAGCTCCCCGCGATAAACCAGCCAAAATCGACCGTTTCCTCAAGAAAAATGTGAAGAGAGGAGAGATCCGAGAGTTTTTTCGGACCGGCATAAAGAACAAAGGACTCTTGCGATATGGCCGCTTTTCCAGGAGCAACCACGGCCCCGACGGTCACTTCGTTCTCCTTGAGACTTTTTACGATGGTCTTCAATCCTTCGTTTTTGGGAATCAGGGCGGAAAGAAAATATTTATCCTGAATCGCCGTCCAGGCCGACTTTCCTTCATAAATAATGTCCTGATGAATTTTAGCCGGGTTTTCTTTGACCACCTTATTGTCAATCAGGCTGATCGGTCCCACAAAACCGATGGAGTTCTTGTCCCCCCATTCATGAATTCCGAAATTCGATCCCAAAAGAAATTCATAATAGGGAATGTTCTCGGTCTGCAGTTCAATATCAACCGTATAAGAATCCGAATGAAAGGTCAGCTTCTTCTGAACAGAGCGGCCGCTTGCCGGATCTTTCAGTAAAAAGGTCAGCGTGCCCGCTTTTTTGGTCTCGTCCAGGAAAAGGTCTTCCCCTTCCAAAGCGTAGACCCCTTTAATAAAATAGCTGTTGTCATCTTTTACCTCTACCGACAGGGGGTAAAGACCTGTTTCATCCTTCAGAAGTTTTATCTCTGTTTTTCCGTCTTTTTCCTGGTAAGTTTTAAGTTCCCATTGCCTGATAACCGCGCCCCGGTTGCTCAAGGTTGCCTGATAAAGGGGCGTGTTAACGCGAATTCTCTTTTCTTCGCTCCCTGGAGAGCCGGTAAACGCCGGTTCTTGGGGCGGAGGTAAAACCCCCTTTTCCGGATTGGCGGGCTTTTCCGGCGAAACCATCGGAACAACCTTTACCGGCGGATTTTTCTTCGGAGCGGGAAAAAAGTAGGATGTTCCGACGATAATTCCAACCGACAAAACTATAAATAAGACAATTTTTTTTTCCATAGGATTTAACGAACGACAAAATCAGTTTTTTAAAATTATGTTTTAGCGGGAAAAATGGTCATTTCACCGGATCATATCCACCCGGATGCCAGGGATGGCACCTCAACAAACGATGGATACCCAGAAAGAGACCTTTCAGAATACCATATCTGGAAATCGCTTCCAGCTGGTATTGGGAACAGGAGGGGTGAAACCTGCAAGAAGGCGGAAGAAAAGGCGAAAGCACCTTTTGATAAAACTTAATTAAGAATACAAAAAGAAACTTCACCCCTGACCCCGAAGCCTGATCATCTGTTCTAATACCTTTTTTACTTCTTGCTGGAGTATATTAAATTTTTTTCCCGGATCCGCTTTTTTCGGAATCAGCAGAAAATCAAAAGGTTGATCAAGCCTGATATCCCGGTTGAAAAGAATCTCCCGAAAAATCCTTTTGATTCTGTTTCTTTCTACCGCGATACCGCATTTTTTTCCAACAACGATGCCGGCCCGGCCGGTATTTTCTTTGTTTTCCTGAAAAACAAGATCGAAATTTTTTCCCTTTATTCGCTTGCCTTTTTCAAATAAGGTCTGAATTTCAACGTTCCGTCTGATTCTATTTTTCCGACTCTCTTTTCCAGAGGTTTTTTTCACCTATTTCCATTATCAAACGGTCAGCTTTTTCCTTCCTTTGTCTCTTCTTCGTTTCAATACTTTCCGGCCGTCTGCGGTTGACATTCTTTTCAGAAAACCGTGGGTTCTTTTTCTTTTCAGCTTGCTTGGTTGTAGATAGGTATCCTGCATTTGAGTTTCTCCTTTGTCTTTCAATCGAATTTAAATGTTTGAGGGTATATTTATTGGTTTTGAAAGTCAAGATGTTATTCTGTTTTGTTTGTTCAAATAACATAGGTTTATATTTTATATAAATTAAATATTTAAATATAAATAATAAAGATAGGAGTAGTAATAGGAGAACACAAAAGGGGGAAAAGTACCCAACCCGTTATTTTTAAAGGAGAAAAATCAGGATATTTTCGGGGATAATTTTAGTAAAAAAGTTCTCCACTGTTGAAAACGTTTTTTAAGTTTCATTTGCCTTGTAAAAAACCTTTGACTTTGTTATAGTCAAATCGATTTTTCTTTAAAAACAATTTCATAACATATTGATTTTATTAACTTTTTAAGCGATTTTTGTTGTTGTTTAAAACCTGATAAAATTTTCCCAACTTGTTGAAAAATCAGACAAAAAAAGTTATACACAGCTGTGCACAACTCTGTTAGTAACTTTTTGATTGTATTTGACTCTTTTTTTTAAGAAACGGGTAATCCATGAGCGGTGCCATGAAGGAAGTTTGGGAACAAAATCTTGTTTTGGTCGAAAAGCAGATTAACAAGCAAAGTTTTGATATGTGGTTTAAACCGCTTGCGTACTCTGGTTTTGAAGACAGATCTTTTTTGATATCTGCTCCGAACACCCTCTTCGGAGAGTGGATCGTCGCCCATTATAAAGACCAGTTAGATGAGAACTTCAAGAAATTGACCCAGCGGGATGATTTGGGCGTTGTTTTCATTATCAACGAAGAGATCAAAAAAAGTCAGAAGGAAGCGCGTCCGTCTGAAGAAAAAAAGGCTTTTCCGGACCGACGGGTTGACAAGGTCAGGAAAAAAGCCGGCCTGAATTCAAAGTATGTTTTTGAGTCGTTTGTGGTCGGGTCATCGAACCAGTTTGCCCACGCGGCCTCTTCCAAGGTCGCCGAAGAACCGGGAAAATCCTATAATCCCCTCTTTCTTTATGGCGGGGTTGGCCTGGGGAAAACCCATCTTCTCAACGCAATCGGCAACGCCCTCTATACCCGAAACCCGGACATTCAGATTGCCTACGTCTCCTCCGAACAATTCACAAATGAAGTGATTAATTCCATTCGATTTGATAAAATGACCGAGTTTAGATCGAAATACCGGAACATTGACGCGCTTCTCATTGATGATATTCAGTTTATTCAAGGGAAGGAGAGAACGCAGGAAGAGTTTTTCCATACGTTTAACACGCTCTATGAATCCAACAAACAGATCGTTCTTTCCAGTGACCGCTCAACAAAAGAAATGTCGGATATCGAAGAGCGGCTCCGTTCCAGATTTGAAATGGGGCTCATTGCCGATATCCAGCCTCCGGACCTTGAAACCAGAGTGGCCATTCTCAAGAAAAAATCCGATCTTGAGAAAATCAGCCTTTCTGACGACCTGGCGCTATTTCTCGCTTCTCATATCAAGAATAACATCCGGGAGCTTGAAGGCTCGCTGATCCGGCTTGGGGCCTTTTCTGCCTTAACAGGAGAAGCGCTGACGATTGAACTGGCCAAACGGGTTCTTCAAGACACCATCGTTGAAAAAAAAAGAGACGTTACCCCGGACGAAATTCAAAAAATGGTGGCGGAAAAATGCCATATTAAACTGAGCGAAATTAAAGCCAAGAAACGGACAAAAAATCTTGTTCTTCCAAGGCAGATCGCCATGTACCTCTGCCGCGATCTGACAGACCTTTCCTTCCCGGAAATTGGAAAACATTTCGGGGGGAAAGATCACTCCACTGTGATTCACGCATGCCGCCAGGTAGAAAAAATTTATCAGGCGGGAGGGGAAGAGAGAATATTAATAGACCGCTTAAAGCGTCTTTTGAAAGAATCTTAAGTTAAAGATAAGGAGAAAAAAAGATGAAGATCACGATTGAACGAAAGGATCTCCTCAAAGGTCTTCAGAGGGTCCAGGGGGTGGTAGAGAAGAGAAACACCCTTCCGGTACTCTCCAACATTCTCCTCACCGCCGAAAACGGGACCCTTTCCATATTTGCAACGGACATGGAAACGGCGGTCCTCGGCGTCTATCCGGCAGAAATTCAGAAAGAGGGCAAGACCACCCTGTCGGCGAGGAAAATATATGAAATCGCCAAAGAGCTTCCCGACGGTCCTCTGACCCTTTTCCAGACGGAAAACCAGTGGGTCCAGATAGAAGCCGGAAAATCACGCTTTAAAGTCGCCGCACTTCCTGCCGACGATTTTCCCCTTGTTCCTGAAATGAAAGAAGAAGTGTCGATCAAGGTTCCGGCCAAAATATTGTCGGAGCTTTTTCGTAAAACCGTCTTCGCGGTCGGGGAAAACGATTCCCGATATATTCTCAACGGCCTTTTGTTTAATCTGCAGATCCAGGGAGACAAGACGGTCCTCCGCTTTGTCGGAACGGACGGCCATCGGTTAGCCGTCGCCGAAAGAGAAGGGCTTGAGATCAGCTTCCCCGGGGGCGGGAAAGAAGAGAGGAAAGACATCCAGGCGGTTGTGCCGAAAAAAGCGATTTTCGAAATGAAAAAACTGCTGGAGGAAGGGGAGGAGGACCTCCAGATCTCTTTCGCCAAAACGCAGGTTTTATTGAAAAAAACCGGATTTTCACTCCACTCCAGGCTGATGGAAGGGAGTTA
>DATNMI010000347.1:0-1003 GCA_035602375.1 Nitrospiria bacterium
CTCCGCCTGTGTTGGCTCCGCCCGTGCTGGCTCCGCCCGTGCTGGCTCCGCCTGTGCTGGCTCCGCCTGTGCTGGCTCCGCCTGTGCTGGCTCCGCCTGTGCTGGCTCCGCCCGTGCTGGCTCCGCCCGTACTTTAACCTATGGTTTTAAATTAAGGGGTTCAGGTTTTGCAGAAATTCAAAATCTGAACCCTTTTTTTTATGCGCCCAGAGGCTGAATGTCATGTCCAGTTTTTAAGCGCATTATTTTTTTCTGAAATTGATTTTTTTGATTCCAGTATTGTAATTTCAATCAAGCCGTTGCTATAATAGCCCAAATTCAAAACAAGGGACTTTCTTATTTGAAAAAACCGCCCCTGGCCGCTGTCACCCCTGTATCCGCTTCGATTAAACTCCCCAAAGGAATCGACACCCTTAATTTATACGGCAGTTTTGATTCCCATCTGAAACGGATCGAGAGCCTCCTCCATGTCCGGATTCTGGCGCGGGGGGAGGAGCTCCGGATCGAGGGAGATACCGCGGCGGTGAAAGAAGCCGGGAGGGTTCTCCACGACCTTCAAGCTTCGGTTCAGAAGGGGAGGTCTCTGAAAATAGAGGATGTCAACGACGCGATTCAAGGCGATGCCCGGCAAATGCATTCCAGATCCGGGGAGCGTTTCACCCATATCCCGGTTCCGTCCAAAAAAGAGATTTCTCCGAAGAGCGCCACCCAGCAGGCTTACATTGACGCCATTCTCAAAAATGAAATTGTAATCGGCATCGGTCCGGCCGGTACCGGCAAAACCTACCTCGCGATGGCGATGGCGGTCCTGGCTTTTTCCCGTCGGCAGGTCAGCCGGATCATTCTCGCCCGCCCGGCCGTTGAGGCGGGCGAACAGCTGGGGTTTCTCCCCGGCGATCTTTACGCGAAGATGAACCCCTATCTCCGCCCCCTTTATGACGCCCTCTTTGAAATGATGGATGCCGAGCGGGTCAACCGGCTGATCGAGCGGGGAGAGATTGAG
>DATNMI010000359.1:0-1695 GCA_035602375.1 Nitrospiria bacterium
ATTATAGGAGCGGAAAAAGTGGTCCGGGGTAAACCTTTCCCCGACAGCTACCTGGAAGCCCTTAAGGTCCTCAACCGGCATTTTCATTCAAAACCTGAAATCCTGGCCGGAGAGACACTCGTTATTGAAGATTCCATCGGAGGGGTGACGGGAGCCCAGAGGGCTGGGATGAAATGTCTCGCAGTGACCAACAGTTATCCGGCCGAAGAACTAAAAGAAGCCGACATGATCGTCGCGGCTTTGAGTGAGGTCAACCTGAACTTCGTGGCAAAACTCTTTGAAAAGTAACTTCTTTTTTTCATTTTTTTTCCTTCCTGAAAAAGAAAAAGAGGCACTAAGAGCCTTTTATACCTTCTGCCGAAAGGTGGACGATGAAACCGACAGTGCGCCTTTTCCGGGAGAACATGCCGCGACAACGATGATCCGGAAAAAAACCTCGCTTGAAAGGTGGCGCAGCGAACTTGACCGATGCTACAACGGGAGTCCAGAAGATCCTGTTGCCATAGGCCTTCAGAAGGTCGTCCGTGAATTCAGCCTTTCAAAGGAATATCTTGAGGAGATTCTCAAGGGCATGGAAATGGACATCGCGGGGACGTCCTATGCCACCTTTTCTGAATTAAAACTTTACTGTTACCGGGTGGCGTCGGCAGTAGGGTTGTCCTCTATGGAAATCTTCGGAAGAAGATCGGAGGAAGACCGCGAGGGGGCCATTCAACTCGGGATCGCCCTGCAATTAACCAACATTCTGCGGGATATATTTTCTGATCTCAAAAGCGACCGCATCTACCTTCCTGATGAAGATTTTCAACGGTTCTCCTGCCGTCCCGAGGATCTCAGGGACCGATACCCCTCCCCTCCCCTCATCGAACTGGTCCGGTTTGAAATTGACCGCGCGAAGGAGTTTTATCGTCAGGCGGGGCTAAATCTGGATAAAACAAAAAGCACCGGAAGTCTGGTCATTCGCGTTATCAAAGAGACCTATTGGGAACTCCTCATGAAGATTGAACGGAATATTCCGGAACTTTCCAAAAGAGAAATCTCCCTCAGCCTCGGATTAAAACTTGGAGTCGCGACCCAAGCCTGGTTTCATTACAGACTTAAGGCCGGCTCATAAATCCAATCAAATCGTCCATCTGAAAAATCCTGGAAAGGATCCTATGAACAAAAAAGGTGATAAATCAACAAATCTGGCGGGATTATCTCTGGCCGCTCTCGGTGTAGTCTACGGAGATATCGGGACCAGCCCCCTCTATACCTTGAACGCCATTTTTACCGGAGGACTGCATCCGGTTCCTCTTAATTCAGCAAACATACTGGGGATCCTTTCCTTGATTCTCTGGTCTCTGATCATCGTCGTCTCTTTCAAATATGTCGCCTTTATCATGCGCGCGGATAACGAGGGGGAAGGGGGCATCATGGCGCTAATGGCTCTCGCGCTCCGCAAGCTTGATGATAAGGGGAAAACCCGTTCAACCATCATGTTGCTCGGAATTTTCGGCGCCGCGCTGTTCTACGGCGATGGGATCATCACTCCGGCCATTTCTGTCTTGTCAGCCGTCGAAGGATTGCAGGTTGCCAGCCCGGCCTTCAAGACCTATGTCATTCCTTTGACGATTATCGTCCTGTTGGGACTGTTCCTTTTCCAACGCAAGGGAACTGCCAGTGTTGGCGCCCTGTTCGGACCCATCATGTGCC
>DATNMI010000376.1:0-1330 GCA_035602375.1 Nitrospiria bacterium
GATAAATTCCCAGAGACTGGTAGAGCGCCGGGGTTGTCTTTTCCATGATCGTTTCGGAAAGCTGAACCAGGGCGGCGATAATCAGAATGAAAATAACGGTCCTGAGATAAGTAATTTTTAGCGGTCCGAGGAAATAGACATCGACAAACCAGGCAATCAGGGAAGCGACCGTGATCACGAACATCGTGGCCAGACCCATTCCGACCGAGTTTTCAACTTTTTTGGTGACCCCCAGAAAGGGGCAGAGGCCGAGAATCTTGGTCAACACGTAATTATTTACGACCAGGGTGCTCATAAAAAGCAATAATAGTTCAGTCATTGTATTTTCTCTCCTTCAGACCCTCCAAAACGGAGGCGGTTTTAATGGCAGCCGATCTCCGTAGAGGTGATTTTCTTGCTCCCGGTCAATTTATTAAAGAAAGCGGTCAGAAGCCCCAGGACAATAAAGGAACCGGCCGGAAGAATAAACACAATCATTGGAATATAGTTATCCCCGAAAAGGGATAGGCCCCAGACTGTCCCGTTTCCGAAAATTTCCCGGATGGTTCCCAGCACAGTGAGCGTCAGGAGATACCCCATCCCCATCCCAAGACCATCCATCATCGACCGGTCGACCGGATTCCTCGCCGCGAAGGCTTCAGCGCGGGCCAGGATGATGCAGTTGGCCACGATTAGGGGGATAAAGATTCCGAGCGATTCGTAAAGCCCAGGGGTATAAGCGGCCATCATCAGGTCGGCCATGGTGACAAACCCCGCGATAATCACGATAAAGGCCGGAATCCTCACTTTGGCCGGGATCACCTTCCTGAGGGCGGAAATCATCATGTTGGAACCAGTCAGAACAAAGAGTCCCGCAAACCCCATTCCGAGGCCATTTTGGGTGGAGGTCGTGACCGCAAGGGTGGAACACATCCCCAGGATCAGCTTCAAAACCGGGTTTTCAGACCAGATTCCGTTCATAAAATCGGTCCAGAGATACCGGTATTTCTCCAGGGAAAAACCAGGCACCGCTACACCTGGCTGAACATCAGCTACGCCAACCGCCGCAATCTTGTTTACCTCGGCCATTTCATTCTCCTTTTTGCTTCCAGATGCATGATCGGTATTCTCAATATTACCATAAAAAACTACTGTAAGTTAATGATACCATCCAAATTTTGTTGACGTCAAATAAAGAAAGAAATCAGGAAGCGATCTTTGAAACGGCCTGGTCATAGATCTTTAAGCCTTCCTTAACCGACTTTACGACTGCCCTGGGGGAGATGGTTGCGCCGGAAAACTGGTCAATGCCCCCGCCATCTTTTTTCACGTCAAGAAACAGGCTTCCGAT
>DATNMI010000381.1:0-1227 GCA_035602375.1 Nitrospiria bacterium
CAACTAGACTCTCAGGAATCATTTTTACGTAAAGGGCTTTTTAGCCCTTCGCCGCCCGTGTCCGGGTCCCAATGCAGATAATCTTTCAACTCATCGACGAGCTTTCCGTAAGCAAAAATCCCGCGCGGTTCCTTCCGCGTCCGGTACAGGAGAAACTCGCTAGCGGGTGGGAAATATAGCGTCACGTCTGCACTCCAGTTAAAACCCTGAACCTTTTTACCGGCCAAAAGCGTTGCGGCGGCTTTGACTATCTGCGGCTGAGGATTGGTTTTCGCATCCCAAATAAAAATATGCGTCGACATATTTCAGTATTGATAAGTGGCAGTTGATTCGGCTTGCTTCCCCTGCCTTGTTAGCAAGGGAGGATAGCGAAACTTATTTCCGAATCGGCCTTTTAAGGTTTCATTTTTTACGGTAAGGGGAGAACGAGGAACTGCGATTCTCTTGAAATGTTGCCATTCCGCTCCCATAAGCAGCGGTTTCAACACGAAGTCGAGTTTCGTGTCGGCTTTCAAATTGTGACTTGGCTGATCAAAAACGGAAAAGACCAAAGAAGGATTCAGGCCGCCACGGATGTTTTTCGCACCAGCGCAGCGCTTTCCGGTGATCGCGGAATATTTTGATTTTGAACTTATCGCCTTCCATACGCGTGACCGTGATCGCGTCTTTGCGATTGTCCGTTTCGACCTTCACTTCAAAACGTATCGTTCCGTCGATCCCTCGATACGTGACCGGATCAGCTTTAACAAAATCCCAACTTAACATAGAAACAAAGCGTGCCTGCATTTGCCATAAAAATACACTACAAAAGCGAAATATTATAATGATAGTGATCTTGCGCAGTTGCGACCGACCCTGCCCCAAATGAAAAAAGGACGCCTCGGAGACCGCCTGAGCTTTTCCCGGTTCTCTGTGTCGGGACTGATCGTTCGCTCAATCCCGGTTTCGATTTCGATTTTTCTTGGGCAGTCCGTCCGGTTCACGCTTTAACATGTCAGATGCAGGATCGCGTTCGTCCTTTCAGCGTGCTGCTCTAGGGTCTTGATAGTTTCGGCCGTCGGCAAAATCTGGAGCTTGATTTTCCGGCGATGAGCCTCGCGGTTCACCTCTTTCATCATCGGCACACTCCGGTTCCGGTGCCGATCACAAGCCGCCGACACTTCCAGGGTATGTCCTCCTCTATCGAGAGCGGTGTATGTCCAAACCTGTCACGGAACCTTCTGGACG
>DATNMI010000136.1:0-2135 GCA_035602375.1 Nitrospiria bacterium
TCCTGAAGATTGCGGATATTGCCCCCAGAGCGCCCATTACGAAACACCAGTTGAAAAAGAAACCTTTCTCGATGAACAGGATATTCTGGCCTCGGCCCGGCAGGCAAAAGAAGAAGGGGCGACCCGGTTTTGCATGGGCGCCGCCTGGCGAGAGGTCCGTGATGGAAAGGATTTTGACAAGGTTCTGGGCGTCGTGCATGAGGTGTCAAAGACCGGTCTTGAGGTCTGTGTGACGCTCGGAATGCTGAACGAATCCCAGGCCATACGGCTCAAAGAAGCCGGTTTGACCGCCTATAATCACAATCTCGACACCTCGGAATCGTTCTATCCGAAGATTATTACAACCCGCACTTACCAGGACCGTTTGGATACGATCGGGCATGTCATCAATGCGGGTATATCGGTCTGCGCCGGAGGGATTATCGGCATGGGCGAGTCGGACCTGGATCGGAGCGCAATGCTGGTTCAACTGACCCGCCTCGAACCGCATCCTGAATCGGTTCCCGTTAACCTGCTGGTGCCGATACCCGGCACCCCGCTCGCGTCTGCGCCACCTCTCGACCCGCTTGATCTGGTCCGGATGATCGCGACCGCCCGGATTCTCATGCCCCGCTCCCGCGTTCGGCTTTCCGCCGGACGCCGGGAGCTTTCAAGAGAGACGCAAGCGCTCTCCTTTCTCGCGGGGGCCAATTCCATTTTCTCGGGCGAGCGGCTTTTGACTTCACCCAATCCGCCCCGCGACCAGGACTCGGAACTTCTTGACGCCCTCGGGCTGAAAAAAGAGACTGTCAAAGGAGAGCGGGCTGTTGTTAAAAACCAATAAGGAAAAATTAATCCAGTTTGCCCTTCAAGGGACGATTCAGCACCCGAAAAGCTACGGCTGGGAGCTGGGCCGCGACGGGAAATCGTACATGCTTCCGACCGTCGGCGGGATTACCTATAATATCCAGATCGGAGACTCCGTTTACGGCTGGGAAGGGGACCATATTGAGCCGGGTGCCTCGGTGACAAACGACCCTCAGAAACTGACGCAGGACCCGAACCGGTCTCTCAACAGTTTTTCCTGCCTGGGAAACCAGGTCACTGTTTTAACCGGAACTGCCAAGGGGAAACAGGGGACCGTGATAGGCCATCATGGCGGCGTCGAGCATGTTCTGGTGGATTTTAATGAAGCCGTTCTGGCCAAACTGAGTTACGATGACAAGATCTTGATCCGGGCGCACGGACAGGGGCTAAAACTTCTCGATTATCCGGGAATATCCATTTTCAGCCTCTCGCCCCCGCTATTTGAAAAACTGGACATCACGCCGTTGCCTGGGGGCAAACTTTCGGTTCCGGTAGCGGGGATCGTTCCGGGGGCGATCATGGGATCGGGCCTGGGACATAGCGATATTTTCAAAGGGGATTACGACATCCAGAGCAGCGACCGCGCGATGTTAAAAGAGCATGGCCTGGACAAGCTCCGGTTCGGCGACCTGGTAGGGATCCAGGACCATGACAGCAGTTACGGATGGTGTTACCGGAAAGGGGCTGTCAGCCTGGGGGTTGTCGTTCATGGCGACAGCTATCTGGCAGGGCATGGCCCGGGCGTTCAGACGATTCTGACCAGTCCCGAAGGTCTTCTGGTTCCCAAATTCAGCCCTCGCGCGAATATCGGGAGCTATTTGAAGCTTGGCCGGTTCCGTAAGGGAAAAAGGCGTTGACTTCAAAATTCAATATCTAATAAAATAAGCTCTTCCCGTACTCTTTTCATAAGAAAATAAAGCATCAACGCTGAGAGGAACAAAAACAACCTTTTAACCTGATTTCTCATTATACCGGAGAAACGACCACAGAAGGAAATTTGCCATGTCTGATTTGGATTCTATTAAGAAACTTTATGGTTCAATGCCCGCGAGGATCGCCGCTGCCCGGAAGAAGTTCGGCCGTCCGCTGACCCTGTCTGAAAAAATCCTGGTTTCTCATGCCGATAATTTCAACACACAGGTCTGGGAACGGGGAAAAGCCCAGCTTCTCCTGAACCCGGACAGGGTGGCCATGCAGGATGCCACCGCGCAGATGGCCCTCCTTCAGTTCATTCAGGCCAACAAACCGAAAGTGGCGGTTCCAAGCACGGTCCATTGCGACCATCTGAT
>DATNMI010000401.1:0-2371 GCA_035602375.1 Nitrospiria bacterium
AACGTTCCTCATTGCGTCATCGCGTACTACGCGGTATTAAAAATCGGCGCGATTGCTGTCAATACCAATCCCCTTTATGTGGAGCGGGAACTGGAATACCAGCTGGTGGACAGCGGTTCTGAAGTCATGATCGCTCTTGACCTTTTTTATCCAAGAATCAATGCCGTTTATTCCAAAACCAGGTTGAAAGCCGTTATTCTATGCAAAGTCACCGATTTTCTCCCCCCGCTCCTGAAACTCCTCTATCCGATCAAGGCCTGGAAGGAAGGCCAGCGGGTCACCGTGGATTGGAAACCGCATATTCATGATTTCATGGCCCTTTTAAAATCAGGTTCTTCCAGAGCGATAAAAACAGACGTTAAACCGGACGACATTGCGCTCCTGCAATATACCGGAGGGACCACGGGAATGGCGAAAGGGGTGATGCTGACCCACCGGAATCTCATCACCAACACCCTTCAATGCAGGACCTGGATGCCCGAACTTCAGGAGGGGAAGGAGACCTTTCTCGCGGCAATCCCGTTTTTCCATGTTTTCGGGATGACCGCCTGCATGAACCTGGCGGTCTATCTGGCGGGGAAAATGGTCATGATCCCCAGATTTAAAACCAAAGATGTCCTTAAAAATATTCAAAAATACAGGGCCACCGTCTTTCTGGGAGTCCAGGCGATGTATGTGGCCGTGAACCATTTTCCCGGAGTGGAAAAATGGGATATTTCATCCGTCAAGGTCTGTATCAGCGGCGGCGGGCCTCTCCATGTGGAGGTCCAGGAGCGGTTTGAGTCTCTCACGGGGGGAAAGGTCGTCGAGGGATATGGTCTGACCGAATCGTCCCCGGTAACCCATTGCAACCCGATTAACGGCCTCCGGAAAAAGGGGACCATCGGTCTGCCGCTTCCCCTGACCGATGCCCGAGTGGTTGATCTTGAGACAGGGGATAAAGAATTAGCCCTTGGGGAAATAGGGGAGTTGGTGGTGAGCGGGCCCCAGGTGATGAAAGGCTATTGGAACCATCCCGAGGAGACCGCTCAGACCATTCGAAACGGATGGCTCCATACGGGCGATATGGCCAGGATGGATGACCAAGGTTTTTTTTATATCGTCGACCGGAAAAAAGATATGATCAAGTCAGTGGGGGAGAACGTCTATCCGAGAGAGGTAGAAGAGGTCCTGTTTCTTCATCCCAAGATCAAGGATGCTGTGGTGGTCGGCCTGCCGGATCAGTTCAGCGTGGAAGTCATCAAGGCCTATTTGGTTTTAAATGAGGGTGAGACCGCAACGGAGGAAGAGATTATTACCTTCTGCCGCCAGCATCTCGCGAAATTCAAGGTTCCAAGGTTTGTGGAGTTCCGCAATGACCTTCCGAAAACCATCGTCGGAAAGGTCTTGCGGCGAATTTTGCTGGAAGAGGAACTGCAAAAGGCGAAGAAGACGGAGCCCGGCAAAGGAAAAGTGTAGCATCAGGCTTTGCCTGTGCGAAGCGCGGGGGCGCGGGGGGCAATGAACGCCGTCTGTGAAGGCCCCCCGGTATAAAAGGAGCGGTGAAATGAAGGACGTGGTAATTGTTGACGGAGTTCGTACGCCTGTAGGGTTATTTGGTGGGGCGATGCGCGATATTCCCGCCCAGAAGCTGGGTGAGCTGGTTGTAAAGGAACTGCTGAACCGGACGAAGATCGACCCCAAATCGGTGGATGAAATTATTTTCGGCTGTGTCGGGCAATATAGCGACGCTACCAATATCGGAAGGGTCATCGGCCTGATGGCAGGCCTGCCGGTGAGCGTTCCCGGGTATACTGTCGCCAGAAACTGCGCTTCCGGTCTGCAGGCCCTGTCCAACGGATTTCAGAATATTCAGGCAGGCGACGCCGATATTCAGATTGTCGGAGGGACTGAAAGCATGAGTTGTTCTCCCTACGTCTCAAGGGAGATGCGTTGGGGAAAACGGATGAAGTCGGGAACGTTTGTGGACGCTCTGTGGGAAGGGCTGACCGACTCATTCTGCGGACAGTTGATGGGACAGACGGCGGAAAACCTTGCGGAGGAATACAAGATCAGCCGGGAGGAGCAGGACAAGTTTGCCATTGAAAGCCACAAAAAGGCGTTCAAGGCGATCCGGGAGGGGAAGTTCAAGGAAGAGATCGTTCCCGTGATGATTCCGAAGAAGGCGGCGGGAAAAGATGTGACCCCGGAACTCTTTGCCCAGGATGAGGGACCTAACATCGGACTGAACCTGGCGCAACTCGCGCTCTATCCGACAATCTTCAAAGAGGGTGGCACGGTAACCCCTGGAAATGCCTGTCCTCTGAACGACGGCGCCGCCGCCGCTCTGGTCATGACAGCCGATAAGGCCAAATCTATGGGGTATGAGCCG
>DATNMI010000402.1:0-1440 GCA_035602375.1 Nitrospiria bacterium
TGATCCCGGCGGGAGCCAATAAGGTCATCTTCAGCATCGCCCCGATTATCTCCCTGGTTCCCGCGCTAATTGGATTCGCAGTCATCCCTTTTAACAAGGAGCCGACCCTTTTCGGGTATGTCCGCCCCTATATCACCGACATCAATGTGGGGATTCTTTACATCCTGGCCTTCGGATCGGTGGGCGCCTATGGAATTCTTCTGGGGGGATGGGCCTCCAACAGCAAATATGCCCTTTTGGGCGGTCTCCGTTCGGCGGCCCAGGTTATCAGTTATGAATTGACCATGGGTCTTTCCATTATCGGCGTCGCGATGATGTCCCAGTCGCTCAGCCTCGTTGAGATCACCCGCGCCCAGGAAAATCATTGGTACATCTTTTTACAGCCGGTCGCTTTCATGCTCTATTTTATCTCCGGACTTGCCGAGACCAACCGCGTCCCTTTTGATCTTCCCGAAGCGGACAGCGAGCTGGTAGCCGGCTGGTTTACGGAATACAGCGGCATGAGATTCGCCTTTTATTTTCTGGCGGAGTATGCCAATATGATCATCGTTTCATGCGTGGCGACGATCCTTTTTCTCGGGGGCTGGAATGCGCCATTTCAGTTTCTTCAGGTGATTCCCCCGGTTCTCTGGTTTCTGCTTAAAGTCGGTTTTATCCTCTTTCTGTTCATCTGGCTAAGAGGAACCCTTCCAAGACTTCGTTATGACCAGTTGATGAGACTGGGCTGGAAAATCATGCTCCCGGTCGCGCTCGCGAATGTGGTGGTGACTGCGGTAGCGCTTTACTGGTTCAAGCATTGAACTTATAGCGGGGGGCAGTGAGCGGTTTTTGCGAAGGCCCACCGGGTAAAAAAGGCAAGGAAAAATGAAAAAATTTCTCAATACGATATTTTTCTACGAAATCCTCGGGGGGATGTGGCTGACCCTGAAGCATCTCCTCGTCAAAAAAACGGTGACGTTCCAGTATCCCCACGAAAAACGGGAGCTTCCGGACGGCTACCGGGGCATTCTCGTCCATCTCAGGTATGACGACGGAACTGAAAAATGCGTCGGCTGTTCGCTCTGCGAGGCGGCTTGTCCGTCGCGCTGCATCAAGGTCATCAGCGATGAGATGCCGGGAAACCCGCTTCAACGCTATGCCAAAGAATATATTTTCGATCTTTCCCGCTGTGTTTTTTGCGCCTTCTGCGTGGCGGCCTGTCCGGTCGACGCGCTGGCGATGTCGAAGTTTTATGAATTTTCCACCTATGACAAGCGCGATTTTATTTTAAGCAAGGAAAAAATGCTTGCGATGGGAGACAAGGCGTTTCCGGTCCGTCAAAAGCGGTTCGACCCGAAAATGCGGTTTTTAAATATTTTCAACCTGGGTAAAAAGGAATTTCCTCCCGTACATCAAGAATCATAAGGCAGGGCGTGAGGGGGCAGGGGTGAGGGGTTTATG
>DATNMI010000411.1:0-2634 GCA_035602375.1 Nitrospiria bacterium
CTCTCGTCCGGACCTTTATTTCTCTTCCCGCCGGCATATCGAAAATGAATTTTTTCCGATTTTCAATCTATTCCTTTATCGGCGCAATTCCCTGGTGTTGGGGGCTTGGGTCTGTCGGAAGGGTCATGGGCGAGCATTGGCGGCAGGTCGGTCCGTACCTTCACAAACTTGATTTTCTGGTTGTTCTCGCTTTACTCGGCGCCATTTTCTGGGTGTTTCGTTCTAAAAAGGTGGCTCAGAAATGATGCGAATTTATAATACCCTCACCCGGGAAAAGGAGCCGTTTACGCCGTTGGTTCCCGGAAAAGTTTCGATGTACGTCTGCGGGGTGACCGTTTATGACGATTCCCATATCGGGCACGCCAGGAGCGCGATTGTCTTTGACATGATCGCGAGATATCTGAAATTCCGCGGATATGAAGTCGCCTTCGTTAAGAATTTTACCGATATCGACGACAAGATCATCCAGCGGTCTCAAAAGGAGAAGAGAGACTGGAAGGAATTAGCGGAATATTACACGAATGCCTATCAGAGAGACATGGCCCCGCTTAAAGTCCTCTCTCCCGATTATGAACCGCGGGCGACGGATCATATCCGGGAAATGATTTCTATAATTGAAAAACTGATTTCTTCGGGTTTTGCCTATCCGTCCGGAGGGGATGTCTATTACCGGGTCAAGGCCTTCCGTGGCTATGGAAAACTTTCCCGGCGGGACCTTTCCGAGGAGAGCGCCGGCGCGCGGGTCGAGGTCAATGAACAAAAAGAAGACCCCCTTGATTTCGCGCTCTGGAAATCATCCCGTCCGGGCGAACCGTTCTGGGATTCCCCCTGGGGAAAAGGGAGGCCGGGTTGGCATATCGAATGTTCGGCCATGTCGATGCGGTATCTGGGCGAAACCCTGGATATTCATGGCGGGGGGGAAGACCTGGTTTTTCCGCATCACGAAAATGAAATTGCCCAGAGTGAAGCGGCGACCGGAAAACAGTTCGTCCGGTATTGGATTCACAACGGTTTTGTGAAGATCAATGACGAAAAGATGTCCAAATCTCTTGGAAACTTTTTTACCATCCGGGAGGTGCTCGGGATGTATTCCTATTCGCGCGAGATTTCAGGAGAGATGCTCCGGTATTTCATGCTCCTGACCCATTACCGGCAACCGATCCAGTTTTCAGATGCCGCCATTTCCGAAGCCAAGACCGGTCTCGACCGGTTTTATAACCTGTTCCGGAAATTTGAGGACTCCTCACCGGGAAAGGCCCTGATATCGGATATTTTACCCGTTCTGGAGGCCGCCCGGGAGAAGTTTCAGTCGGCTATGGATGATGACTTCAACACGGCTGAGGCAATCGGTCAGCTTCATCTCCTGCGGAACGAATTGAATAAGAAATTTACATCCGGGTATGATAAATCATCAGGTGAAGCCCTTCTCCGTTTTTTCAGGGAGATCGGTGAAGCGCTTGGTCTCTTTACGGTGCCGTCCGCACAATGGCAATTTAATGAGCCGTCGGATAGCCTGTCGGATGACGAGATTGAAAGGCTGATCGACGAGAGAAATCAGGCCAGGAAAAGCAAGGATTGGAAAAAGTCGGATGAAATCCGAAAAGTGCTGACCGAAAAAGGGATCATGATCGAAGACAAACCGGGTGGAAAAACAGTATGGAAAAGATAAAGAGGGGCATTCAACCGTGACGGATCGTGGAAAAGAAAATGTGGTGATCGGCGTACGCCCGGTCACTGAAGCGCTGAGGGCCGGAGGACGCTCTTTCACCCAGATTTATATTCAGAAGGGGAGGACAGAGACCGGACTGAAAGAGTTAATTACGCTGGCGCGTGCCAATAATGTCAGGATGACCCATGCCTCACGCGAGGTGATTGACCAACTGGCGGGCACCCTCAAACACCAGGGGGTGGTCGGACTCGGCGCCGTTAAGAAACTCGATTCGCTTGATGAAGTTCTGGCGCATGCGGCGCGCAAGGGAGAAGCCCCGTTTCTCTTTCTTCTCGATGAAATTGAGGACCCCAGAAATCTGGGGGCGATCCTGAGGACCGCGGAGGGGGCCGGCGTTCATGGGGTCATTATTCCCACCCGCAGGGCCGCCGGTCTGACTGAAACAGTTGCAAAAACTTCGGCAGGCGCCATAGAATATGTCCGTATTGTGCAGGTCGTTAATCTTGTTCAGACCATGGAACGGCTTAAAGAAGACAATATCTGGGTTTACGGGCTAGATGGCACATCGGATGACAGTTATTTCGATCACGATTTTAGAGGTCCGATCGCTTTTGTGCTGGGCGGAGAGGGAAAAGGGCTCCGGCCATTGGTGGCCGACACATGCGATGTGAAGGTTTCGATTCCGATGAGAGGGCGGATCTCCTCCCTGAACGTTTCAAATGCGGCCGCGGTCATAGGATATGAAACGGTGCGACAAAGACTCCAGAAAGGCAGCTCGAAGCTGAAAGCTGGAGGCTCGAAGTAAGAGGAAATATTTTGCTTTGAGCTTTGAGCAACGCGCTTTCAGCTAGAAGGAACTTATGCTAAACGAACTATCCAATAAACTGAACGCCATCTTTAAAAAGCTCCGCGGAACTGGAATTCTCAAGGAGGAGCAGATCAATGAGGCGCTCCGCGAGGTCCGG
>DATNMI010000415.1:0-9254 GCA_035602375.1 Nitrospiria bacterium
CAGTTTTGTGTATTACGGAAATGACCCGGAGTTAAATGCTCTCCCCTGACTCCCTTGAGGAGAAGAGCGTGTAATTCGGAGATAAGCCTTCTGCTAAGAGGCAATTCTTTTATTCGTTTTAATCCATACTCTAACGCTTTGACATAATTGGAGACTTCTCGGACATCAGGGGACTTGGGAGAAACAATTTCAGAAGCTTCGAAAAAAAAGAGGTCTGAAAGGGAGGCCTGTGTCCCTTCAATGCGGCTCGATAAAACCGCTTCACGACGGATGAAAGGATTAATGAGAAGATGGGGATTGGGCAATGTCTGCGCCACCCCAGATAGCTCGCTTAAAGAACGATCCGCCTCAGAAATTTCTTTCGCTAAATCCCACGATATTGGAAGTTGAGGAGGGAGTGGATTTGGGAGATAAGCCCAATATCCTTGGAGGGTTTTAATGACTTTTCCCGGGTTGTTTTCCTTAAAATCTAAACGGTTCACTTTCTTATGATACTCTTGTTCGCTTATAAAATTGTTATTATACTTAGCGCCTAAAAAGTATAATAACAATAATGGAATAATGTCAATAAAATTAAGGATTATCTAAGAAAGCTAAAATCCACCCCAGCCAGTAAATTTCAGTACCAGTTTGAGCAAAGAAGGATTTGGGAATAAAATTACGGGAGATCAATCATCCAGTTCTCTGCGCAATGCCATCTCCTCGTCAACCCAATCTTCCTCCTCCCATGTCATTCCGTTTCGACCTGGTACTTTACGAGTGGCCCCGGCCTTGTATGAAGGACATATTTTGGGACCGTAGCAGAAAGTTTCAAACCGATACCTTTTTTTAGAGGGGTTCCAATGATCAATGGTAATCTCAACCGGCATTCTGCAACCCCAGATGCAGGTTGCACACTTAGATTCAAAGGTTCTGGCATCTAAACGCCGATGTCCTCTTTGACGATAAATTTCCAAAGAAGGTGATATTCCATAAAACGGCGGAGGCTGTGATATCTCAATCCCCGCTTTGTTAATGACTTTGATCCGGCTTGTTTTATAAAACTCCGCCGTTTCAAGTCTGGGGTCGAGGACCGGAACAGACTGGCCAGATAACATCATCCCTCTTAAAAACTGATGTTTCTCGTGGGCCTCCTTTCCAACAGCAATCAGAAACTCTCCTGTTTTATCCCCGCGGGTCCCCTCGATTCGAAGAACATAGCCCTTGTAGCTATGAGCGCGTTGATCAAAAGAGCGCATGAGGCAGATTCTTGGCTGAACAGTCAGAATACAACCGGACCAGGTGATCTTCTCAACTTTCCCTTCTAATCTTGCCACCAATCCTCTCAAGCCTTATGAATAGATCCATTGCCGCATTTTTCGGTTTGCCGGAACTGGCAAAGTGATACTCTGATATATTCCAGATTTGTTTTCAAGAAATTATTGCTCGGTTGAATTCCTCTTCAAAGGGAATCTCATTTTTAAAGCCTCACATTTTTTATAATCATATTTCAACCCATAATAATTTTGCCAATCCTCCAGCCATCCATTAGATTTTCAGCGGATGGCTCCGGTAGAAATGGAAAAGCCTCGCTTTTCCATTACAACCTCCGGGATTGTGTTTCCCTCTGCTTTCGCATTCACCCTTCCTTTGGAAAGGGAAACACTGCACCCTGTTCGGATTATCAGATCCCGCCTTCTTGCGCTCACAAAGCTCTGACGAGCTTAGAGAGCGCTTGGGCCAGAAGGCGGGGAGTTTTCTATTAAAAATCATCCTTTTTCGAGGTCCGAGGCTAGAGGCGTTTTTTTCTTTCACACCCGTGCAGTCGATTAGACTGTTTTGTAAAACATTTTGTTTAACAAAGTCACGACAAATTAATTTAAGTGCCCGTCTCTGCTGACCTTCTTTGTTTAACAGATCTGTTTAACAGGGTCCCGATCAACTTAAATAGTCATTCGGGTTGATAAAAGGTTGATAAATTATTTTTTCAGACGGCTGATTATTCCTTATGGAGAAGCCATTTTGGTCATGATTTTTAAAATCCCGCCATTCCTTTAAAAACACTTTGGGCTCAGAATGAGAATCACAACGGAGATGATTTTTGTTTATAGGAACAAATGTGTTATTGCATCCGGAAACAATACATTTAATCTTTTTTTGATTATTGAACGCGAAGGTTTTGATTTCTCCGGCCCTTCTTTCGTCAACCCCTCCTTTCTTCAGGTTTTTCATGGTGTTTTCAATAATCTTATTCGAATTTATATACGTAATCGAGGGTATTAATGGCTTATCATCTTCCAGGTGAAGCTCTCCTTTCTTTATCCCCTGATACAAAGTCATAAGATGGCGAATTTTGAAAATAAATTTCTTAATAAAATTAAAATCAGATTCATTCAATTTCTTATTGGCTAATGCCTTGTCCATGGCCGGAGAAATCCTGAAAAAAAGGCTCTGGGTCATTTCATAACGGTATTCAGAGACCGTCATCTTTCCTTTTAATAATCCCCTCCTTCTTAAATAGACTTCCATTGGCGTTCCAAATAAAGATATTGCCATTGAAATTGGATTGTCGTCGCGGGACGGGATGGAAACAAAGGCATCTACCGGAATAAGGATGCATTCTTTACCCCCATTCATCACATCAAAAATGGTCCTCTTTAGAACATCCTCCGGCAGATCTTCTCTTGCCTTCTCTTTGGCTCTATTTTTAAGAAAGGCATCATCGGCAAGGACGTATTCAATATAAGTTACGGTTTTATTGCAGTTGGCGATAGCATGATCAAAAACCTCATTCGAAAGTTTTTCTCTTAAAATTTTTTCAACACCCAAATGTAAATGCAGGAACACCTTAAGACCTTTAATCCGGCCTAAAATCACCTTTTCCAGGCGAATCTCTTCCAAAGTTTTTGGTATCAGGTCATCCGTTGCTGGAGTCTCTTCTTTGCTCCTTTCAATATACTCTGTAAATAAATTTGCTTCTGTTTTCCTTATAAAGGCCTGGAATATGGCGACATGATTTAAATCTGAACGCACACTCATCTTTCGTATCTCCTATTTTTTAAAGATTTTTTGATAGCCAAGAAGTTTTTCTTCGATCTCCTGCTGGTTACCCTAAAATCCATTTAAAGATTGTTATTGTAATTACATGTTTTTGGAAATGGCGCCCTCAGAATTTGAGGTCACTTTTCTTCCATACCCACTATTTATTATTACAAGATTCGTGCCACTTAGATGATTTGAGGTGTTTTATGACGGGGAAAAAGAAGATTTTTTTGGGGATGCGGGTCTCTAAAGAGGAAATCGATTTGATCGAATCCCTTCGAAAAGAGTTGCGACTGAATAAAAGTGAAATGATCCGTTATTTGGTTCAACAGGCTATGACAGAGAAAAACAGTCATTTGACCTATCTCCGGGAAGAAGTCCAGGAACTAAGGGAGATTCTTCAAACTGTCGTTGAATTAAACAGGTTTATTGCAAGCTTATTGGCCGGTTTAACCCAGAAATCGTCAAAAAGTGATCCTGCGGAGGCAGAAAAGTTAATTCAGATGGCCAAACAAGAGGCAGCCCGAGACCGGAAAATAAAATCAACTCCGGAGAATCCGAAAGAGAACAAACAACCTAATCAAGGAGATCAATAACAATGAGTTCAAATCCGAAGTCTTCACTGTTTAAAGCAAATGAAATATTAATCAGCTGGTTCTGGATGAGCCTGAAAATGTCGGGCATTCATCTCTTAATTGCCTTTCTGGGTCACTTGATGGTTGCCGGTTTACTGATTACCTGGAATGTAGACCGTTCGCGCTTTTCCCATATCAGCGATTTTTTGACCGCAGAATATAAAGCGGCGTTGATTCCAAAGGCAAGAATGACCGTTGATTTCGGCCAAGGACCCGATGAATTTGAGGCCGCTAGGGTAAGTGAAATAATCTGGAATCATTGGAAACCAGGATTTGATCAGAGTTGGGGTTATTTCCGGAATACGGCCTGGGTCTATTTCATCTTCATCCCTCTAAGCATAGTCGCCCTTAAGCGCCTATCAATCCGGTTAAATGAACCGAAGCATGACCGCGGGGGGAGGCTAATCACCGGAAAGGAACTCCTGAGGGAACTTAAGAAGGAGAAAATCAGGCTCGATCTTCCATTAGGACACCGCATTAGGCTCCCGTGGGAGGCTGAGGTCCAAAACATCATGATGATAGGGACAATTGGCTCCGGGAAAAGCACTGCTCTCTGCCAGATCGTGCATCGGCTTAAACAAAGAGGAGAGCGGGCTCTGATTGTTGATTTCAAAGGTGAATTCCTGGCCAAATTTTATGATAGAAAACAAGATGTCATCTTGAATCCTGAGGATTCAAGGTCTGTAGGGTGGAGTTTTCCAAATGAATTCGAAACTTTAGGAGACGTCGATATTTTTTGCGACAGTCTGGTTCCGGAAGCAAAAGATGAAGTCGCGAACTTTTTTAATAAAATTACCAGGAATTTTCTTAAAGCTCTTGCTGTCACCACTTATATTTCCGGTGATCACAAATTAAGAACAAATCGGGAATTCTATCGGATTCTCTCTTTACCCGCACCGGACCTTCAGGAAGTTTTGAAAAAGACCGATCTAGGAATATCTTGTTTGCCTTACATCTCAGATCCCTCATCTAAACAGACGCAGGGAGTTTTAAGTACGCTTTCAGCTTATACACAAATCTTCTTTTACCTTTCAAGACTGGATGGGCCTTTTTCTTTTACCCAATGGATTAATGAAGGGAAAGGAATGATTTTTTTAACCTGTCGTCCTGAAACTCGCGATACATTTAAACCCCTTCTTTCCCTTATCGTGGACCTGGTTAGCAAAAAACTTCAAGGTCTTCGAGATTCCCTTCAGCGTCGGATCTTCTTTTGTATAGATGAGTTGGGTAATCTGCACCGTCTTTCCTTGCCAGAAACTCTGGGAGTTGCCCGATCAAAGGGAGCCAGTTTTCTACTTGCCTCTCAAAATTACTCACGCATTTCAAAAATTTATGGGGACCACGATAGCAACACGATCCTGGATAATTGCTCAAGTCGACTCTTCTTCCGGGTTCAGGCCCCGGATACAGCTGAGTGGCTAGAAAGATCCTTTTCAGAGCGAGAAGTGAGTGAAACAGAGGAAAGCCATTCGATGGGCCCTCAAAGTCTCCGGGATGGATTAACACTTGGAAGGAAGAAGAAAATGAAAAAAATTATTCTAGCCAGTGAATTTTACGCCCTTCCAAATCTTTCCTGCTACCTAAGAATACAACATCGAAATCCTGCTTTAACCCAAATTCCTCCGGTTTTTTTTCCAGAAATAAATGAGCCGTTCATGATGGCCCCCTGGCTTCATTTAGATAATCTTTATCCAAAAACTAATGAGCCGCCGCCCAAGAAAAAAGATACTCCGGATCCAAAAGGTTCTGAAGATCCGTTAGCGTTTTAATGACAAGTTCAAAAAAAAGAAACATAACGACAACCCACAGAAAGGAAGAACCATGAAAGCAGATCAAACCAATATCTTTAAACAGCAGATAAACATCTATTGTCGCGAACATTTAGGAAAGGAGGAGTTTTATGCCGGATTTTTAAGAGATTACGAAGCGGTCAAGAAAATGTGGCGAACGAGAGATCTATCCATTCAAGCCATTCTCAATCGTGGGATTCAGACGCGGCCTGAGCTCTGTTTTGTCATTGAACGAATTGCCAGGGGGACAACAGATCGAAATATCGCCGTGGAAAAAGCCTATGGCCTGATCAAGGCCTTTGAGAAACTTTTCCTTCTCGAAATTAAGAATATCAATTGGTTCATTGAGGATTTGTACCGGGGCTTTATTCCATTTCAAATCATTAAGGGATCGCCTCTGGTTAAAGACCGTCTTCCGGATGGAAACTATGAAGAAGCGTTGAAGAAGGATATCCGGTTTGGCATCCAAGCTTTAAGCACAAATATCCGGTTTAACAAAACAGAAATCAGGGCAATTCAAGAATCCCTTTTCCTTGTGATTCTAACCGCCGACTTCGCGATACCTGAGTCTTTCTTCCCTGAATTAACGCTTCTGCTTCGAGGGTGGATCAAGCCCCCTCGAAAACTGTTCTGCCTTATTCAATCTGTCTTGTCACATCTGAAAGGAGGTCGCTGATGCTATCGGTAACACAGATCAGTGCGAATCAAGCTGAGTCTTACTATGCCAAGGATCAGGGTTATTACACCAAGGAGCCTGGTTATTGGGATGGAAAGGGAAGTCAGCTATTGGGACTTGAAGGCGCAGTAGATAAAAAGGATTTCAGGAATTTGTTGAATGGCAAAGATCCGGAAGGAAATCAGTTGGTCACGACTCACAACGGAAGAGAGCACAGGGCAGGCTTTGATCTCACATTCTCAGCCCCAAAAAGTCTTTCTATCCTTTCAGAGATTGCCGGAGATATCCGGTTAAGAGAGGCGCATCGAACAGCCGTGACTGAGGCGTTACGGTATCTGGAATCTAACTATAGCGGGATAAGAGAAACGGTGGATGGAGTCACCCGGCCAGTAGCAACCGACAATTTGATCATAGCCCGGTTTGAGCACAATACCTCCAGAGGGCCAAATATGGACTGTCAGGTCCATACTCACTGTGTCGTCCTGAACGCTAGCCAATCCAATGACAAATTCAGGGCTCTGGATGCGCATGCCCTTTATTCTACGAAGTTATTAATCGGGCAGGTCTATAGAAATGCCCTGGCTAATGAGCTCATCCAGAAACATTACTCAGTGCAGGCAGGAAAACACGGAGTCATTGAAGTCGAGCATGTCCCCAAACAAATCATCACCGAGTTCAGTACTAGACGGATTGAAATACTCAAGGAACTCAATGGTCGGGAGTCAGGGGGAGCGTTGGCTGAGAAAATCACTTTGAGTAGTCGCCCGGCGAAAGCCTATACCAACCGGGAAGATTTACACCGGGAATGGATTCGTCGAACTTCCGAATTGGGGTATTCTCCGGAACGGCTACAACAGGAAGCCTTGATAGAAAAGGGGGTTCGAAGAGAGCCGGTCGACGCGGTAATCCATCTCAAGGAAGCGATTAAAGGCCTTGAGACGCAAACACATGTCTGGTCAAAAGAACAGATGCTCCTATCAACTTTGAGAAATGGTGTGGCCAATGGTTTGACCGTAGATGCGGCGGAGAAACAGATACAAAAACAGATAGAAAATAGGGGCCTGATTCAACTGGAGGGTAACAAGTATACGTCCCGTGAAGCGATTCGACTAGAACAAACAATAGTGGATTTGGTTTCTAACCGTCAGGGGTCAATTTTACCCAGAGATTCAAGACAGATCGATTCTGTGATCAAAGAATATGGTTCACATCTTAATCCAGGCCAGGAGAACGCTGTCCGGTTTATGACCGGAAGCCGGGATGGGGTTATTGGAATTGAGGGATATGCCGGTGTCGGTAAAACGACCATGGTATCCGTTGCTAATCAATGCTGGGAGAAAGAGGGCTTTACCGTACGGGGGCTTGCTTTTACCGGCAAGGCGGCGGAAACGCTGGAGACCGAAGCTGGCATTAAGAGTCAGACCATCCACTCTTTTCTCGGTGAGAAGGAACAAGGAACCGGAATGCAGGCTTTGAAACCTCAAGTCTGGATCGTCGATGAAGCAAGCATGGTGGGGAGTAAACAGATGGGACACCTTCTGGAAGAGGCAAAAAGAGAGAATGCAAAGATCATTCTTTTAGGCGACCGTCTTCAGCTCCAGCCTATCGACGCGGGTAAACCCTATCAAAATCTGATCGAAAGAGGAGTCCTTTCAACAGTTCGAGTCGAGGAGATCCTTCGTCAGAAGACCGAACTCAAACTGGTGGTTCATGCCGTGGCTAAAGAACTCGACACCGATAAAGCTTTATCTATTTTGGAAAATAAATTGAATGCTATCAAAGAGATTCCTAGAAGAGAAGAGCGGCTGAAAGCCATGGCACAGAATTATTTCGCACTATCCCCCAAGGAGATGAAGAACACCCTCCTGATTACCGCGGTCAATGCCGACCGGCATTTGATTAATCAATACACGCGGGAGGGATTGAAGGAAAAAGGGATGATTAACAAGGAATCTGAAAAGGGCTATATCGCAACTATTCCCAAGAGAATTCCAGAAGAAGAGAAGAAGTTCGGAGAAAGTTACAGCAAGGGGGATTTAATCCGGTTTACCAGTACCAGCAAAAGGCTGGAAGTTGTTCGTTCCGAAAAAGGAATCGTCACTGAGATACGCGGAAACGTATTACAAGTTCAGATGGAAAACGGAAATAGAGAGGTTGCCGTCAACCTTGAAAAGTTCAGGCAAATTGAAGCCTATTCCCCAGAAAAAAGAGACTTTGGAATTGGAGATAAGGTGATGTTCCTTCGAAATGACAAGACCCTTAATGTGGTAAACGGGTCAGTAGGAACAGTGACGGAAACAGGAAATCATATTCTCAAAATCGACACTCGAAACGGGACCAAGGAGGTGGACCTGAAATCTTACGGTCATCTTGATCACGCCTATTCGACAACGATTACAAAAAGCCAGGGAATGACTGTCAAGAATGTCATTTTAAATATCGATACCAGCCAGGTTAAAAGCCTCTCCGCAAATGCCTTCTATATCGGGGTCTCCCGCGCGACTCATGGAATTCAGGTTTTAGTAGACAATAAAGAAAAGCTCCCGGATACGGTGAGGCAATGGCAACAGAAGGAATCAACGTTGGATTATGAAAAGGGATCACGCCTGGATATTGATATTGGAAAAAGCCCAGAGCGGTCGGTTAGCAAGGAACCTGAGATGACAATCCATAGAGGAATGGAAAGATGAGGCCATTAATATCAATAAAAGAGTTGTCTGGCTATTTGGGGATTAAAGTAAAAACACTCTATGCCATGGTCGGCACGAAAGCCATTCCATGCGTCAGGTTTAAACGATTAATCAGGTTTGATAAGGATGATATCGACCTCTGGGTAAAAGAAAGGAAGGTGGCGCCTGTTTTTCCAGAACAGGAAGCAAAAAGGATTTTGAAGACAGTTTTACGGGAACCCAATATTAACATTGATGCGATTCTGAAAAATGCTATTGAGAAAGCTAACCACAAACCAATATAATTCCCCTGAAAAGGGAAACCAGACAAAAAATCAAGCCCAAGGAAAGGAGGAATCCGATGGGCTTGTTTAAAAGAAAAAGTGTCTGGTGGTTTAGGTTTACCTATCAAGGGCGTCAAATCCGCAGATCAACGGAAATGACGGATAAAAAGCTTGCCGAG
>DATNMI010000418.1:0-2034 GCA_035602375.1 Nitrospiria bacterium
CCCCCTGTAGAAGAAATAAGGAACGTCATGTCCCGACATTTTAACCTGATGATTGATTTTTATGGAGAGCGGCATGGGACTGTTTTAATGAGAAAACATGCCTGCTGGTACACCCGCGGCCTTCCGGGTGGATCGTTGTTCAGGACGGAAATCAATCAGGTAGATAAGAAGGAATCTTTTCTTGGAACAGTCGAACGCTATTTTGACAGGCTTGGCCGAGAGTGCTCGATTTCCGGATCAGCCCTGGATGTTTGGACGGGTAGAGTCGATTGAAAAGGTGAGTTTGTAGGGATAATATCCGCCGGCCAGCTTAACCTCTATCGACCAGTCTGCCTTGACATGGGTGTTTCCGTCGGTCATTTCCACGAGGAGCTCGGGTTCATGAACGGGAAGTTCAAGTTCCTCCGCTTTTTTCAGAATACCGGTGCGCATCAGATCGATGTTGGGATGGTTCATATCGATCGCCCTCCCCTTAATATCATTTTTGAAGGTCAGGTAGTGGACGTAAACCGGGATGACCCTGAAACAGGTATCAATGGCCAAGGCGAAAAGGAGGACCCAGATCAATGTTCCCACCGAGAATTTTCCCTGCTGATTCTTCATATTAATTAAGTTTACAATATCTTATCTGTTTGTCAATATGAAGTATTTCCTCTCCTTGCCAAGCTAGGATTTTCTGATAGATTTAGATCATGCATGAACCCAGCATAGAACAATTCGTCCATCCGGCCTTTTCTCTTGCTGTTGCGATCAACATGCTATTTATTCTATTACGAATAAAACTAGAAGAGAGTATGCTGTATATAAAACGCCTTGAGGGTGTTTATGAGGCCTCACGCGCGATACACCAGGAGCAGGATTCTGTCGCGCTGTTTAATAAAATAATGGAAATTGCGATTAAGGGCACAGGAGCAAAATACGCGGCGATTCGCACTTTTCATCAAAGGGACGGATGATGCTCTTTATCAGGCCAAAGGTCAGGGCAAGAATCAGATCTGCTCATGAAAACCTGGGAATTTGGGAAAAAGTGGCAATTATTTTTCCCTCCGGGATAAAACACGGTTTCTAAATCGCTTGGTTTTTTAAAGTAAAACAGGGCATTTTCCCCTCCATCTCTGAAGTTATAAAAAATATCAGAAATTCAACAGATTACAAAGGTACATCCGGCCATTATTTTAGCTTCAGAATGGAAGAAATGGCATAAAAAATGCAAGAATATCAAATGGTTTGAACACCAGCTCACCAACCGATTCAAACCAACAGGATAAATGAAATTTAAGAAGCCAGACTCTCCGCTGCATGAACGGTGGGGCATAGGGGCAAGAAGCCTCTTCTTTTTCTTGATAATTCTTTTTGGGTGTTTTGAAACCGCACACGCCTCACTGATCGGGCCATCGGTTCAACTCGCCGGCCTTGGCGGCTCGGACGACCATTCATCCCTCTCGTTTGATGGAACGAACTACGTCCTGGCCTGGGATACGACTTCCATAGGCTCTTCCTCCCTCGATATCTACGCCAAGGTGGTGAATTCTTCCGGGGCTGAGATAATTTCCCTTTTCCCCGTCAATTCAGGCACAAACGACCAGTCTTTCCCCTCAATCTCTTCTTCAGGTGCCGGAACAGGTCTGGCAGTCTACCAAAGTTATAACGGAACAGATCTTGATATCGTCGGGAATCTGGTGACCTACAGCACGACGTCGACGCCCGCCTTTACGGTTGGAGCGCCCTTCATCATCGCGGGCGGATCCGGGAACCAGCAATACCCGTCGGCCGCATTTGACGGAACCAATTTTGCCGTGACCTATGTGGATGGTGGAACTGCGGTGAAAGCCATCATTGTTTCAAAGACTGGAACTCCCGGAACGCCCGTCACCCTGGGCACTGTAACTTTCAATGCGACGCCGCCTTCTGTTCTGCCTCAGATTGCATTCAGCAATAGCACGATCGGCAGATACCTCGTGGTGTGGGAAGATTTTTCTTCCTCTGCCGATGTCTCAGGGAATATTTATGGGAACACATTGACCACGGCAGGTG
>DATNMI010000449.1:0-3023 GCA_035602375.1 Nitrospiria bacterium
ACGAATGTTTCTCTATTGAAAAAACAGTCGCTGAATATGAAAAACTTTATGATGACATAATCTTGGGAGGACACCGACATTACCTAAGTTGAGTTTCTGTTTTTAAATCTTTCACTTTTCACCTTTTACGTTCACTTGTTCTTCTAAGCCCTTCAACTCTTCAACTTTTCAACCGCATCTAACCTCTTTTGTTGACTTGTCTTCTTAAAATCCGATATATTTACATATCCTGCACTTGACTATGAGAGAAAAACCAAAAGAAATCAAAGAAATAGGAAGATTATGACTTTCAACACCATTGCCGAAGCGATTGCCGATATTAAAGACGGGAAAATGGTTATTCTCATTGACGATGAAGACCGTGAAAATGAGGGGGACCTGGTTCTTGCCGCCGAAAAAGCCACTCCCGAAGCCGTTAATTTCATGTCGAAATATGGAAGGGGGCTGATCTGCCTTACCCTTACGGCGGAGCGGGCTGAAGAGCTCCATCTCTCCCCGATGGTCACCGAGAATACAGCCCCTACCGGCACGGCCTTTACAGTTTCGATTGATGTAAAATCAGGCACCACTACCGGTATTTCAGCTTCAGACCGGGCCAATACGATCCTGGCGGCCATACACCCAAAAGCCAAGCCTGTAGATTTTGTCCGTCCCGGCCATGTCTTTCCGTTGAAATCCCAGAAGGGTGGGGTTTTAAAAAGGTCGGGCCACACCGAAGGGTCAGTAGACTTGGCTCGCATGGCGGGCCTCTCCTCCGCAGGGGTGATTTGTGAAATTTTAAATGAAGATGGAACGATGGCACGGGTCCCGGAATTAATGGAGTTTTCAAAACATCATCGATTAAAAATTATCACGATCAAGGATATGATCGAATTCAGGGTCAAACAGGAGTCTCTGGTCCGGAGGGTAGCCGAGTCGCATCTTCCAACCGATTTCGGGGATTTCCAGGCGATCCTGTTTGAAAACGAAATTGATCATGAAACCCATATCGCTCTGGTCAAGGGGACAGTGTCGGGAGAGGAACCGATCCTTGCCAGAATTCATTCAGGCTGTTTAACAGGAGATGTTTTCGGGTCCCGCCGCTGTGAATGCGGAGACCAGCTCCACAAGGCGATGGAGATCGTTGAAAAAGCGGGCAGAGGGGTGATCCTTTACATGCACCAGGAGGGGCGGGGCATCGGGCTCGTCAACAAGATCAAGGCTTACCGGCTCCAGGAAGAGGGAATGGATACCGTGGAAGCCAATCTGGAACTTGGATTCAAGGCCGATCTTCGGGATTATGGTATCGGCGCGCAGATTCTGATTCATCTCGGGCTGAAAAATATCCGGCTCCTGACCAATAATCCGAAAAAGATCGTCGGTCTGGAAGGGTTCGGTCTTAAAATCGTTGAGCGGGTTCCTATTGAAATTACGCCGCATGACCAGACGCTCCGCTATTTGAAGACCAAGAAAGACAAGTTGGGCCATCTCCTAAGGAAAGTTTAATCTTTGCGCGTTTCTTCGAATAAGAAAGAAGGACAGAACGGAGCGGGTCTCCGGGTTTGTGTGATCGTCAGCCGGTTTAATTCCGCGATTACGGGCGATCTTCTCTCCGGCGCCCTTGAAGGGTTGAAGGAAACCCATGTCAGGGAGCGGGACATCGAGGTGATTGAAGTTCCGGGCGCTTTTGAAGCGCCACAGGCTGCCGCCAGAATCGCTAAATTACGGCGACCGGATGCGATCATCGCTTTGGGCGCGGTCATTCGCGGCGAGACGCCCCATTTTGAATATATCTCCTCGGAGACGACAGGCGGATTGATGCGGGTGGCGCTCGATTCCGGAATTCCGGTTCTCTCAGGGGTACTGACCGTCAATACGCTGGAACAGGCGGTTTCCCGGTCTACAGGAAAAGAGAACAAGGGGAGGGAGGCGGCCCTGGGCGCCGTGGAGATGGCCCTCCTTTTCAAAAGTTTGACAAAAAAGCAAGGAGTCCATGGGAACAAGGCACAAGGCAAGAGAAAACGCGCTTCAAATGATGTTTCAGTATGACGTTACCGGTGAGGGAAACGCGTTTATCGGGAGGTACTGGATTGAGAACCCGGCAGTTCCTGAAGTAAAAGAATTCGCGTCGGGACTTGTTTCCGGGACGATTTCCCGAATCTCTGAAATAGACGCGATTATCGGGAAATACGCTGAAAACTGGTCTCTTTCCAGGATGTCGCGGGTTGACCGGAATATTTTGCGTCTCGCGGTCTATGAGCTATTCTGGGTAGAAGATGTTCCCGCTAAGGTGACCTTGAACGAGTCGATTACCATTGCCCAGAAATATTCGGATGAGCCATCGGGAGCGTTTATCAACGGGATACTGGACCGGGTGCTTCGAACGGAGAATTCGTTAAAGAAGAAACTGGAAGAGAACGACCTGCTTCCCGTTACCGCCCGAAAGGGTTCAAGGAAGCCATCGGGAGGAACCCGCTCATGATGGTTCAGGTCCAGTCCCAAAGAGCAGTCGTTATTTCTACCGATATTCTCGTGCTCGGGTTTTTCAATGAAATGCTCCCCCCGCGAGGGCTTGCCGGAGAGCTTGACTGGATCCTGAACAATTCCCTTTCCAGATTAATGAAGGCGGGGAAGATTTCCGGCCAGTTTGGAGAAGGCGCGCTTGTCTCTTCAGACAAGACCAGGACTTCAAAAATCTACTGGATAGGCCTGGGAGAAAGAGAAAGTTATACCCATGCCATGCTCACCAAATTCGCGCCCGACCTCTATCAGAGGCTTCAACGCCTGGCGGTCCGTGAAGCCTACCTGGACCTCTGGGACATTGAAGGATGCGCACTTGATTTCTACTCGTCGCTCAACGCTTTTCTCAAGGGGGTGTTTCAGGAGCCTGGCGAAAAGAATGTCAATCTGATCTTTCATTCCAGCGATCCTGAAAGAGTGGGAGAAATGAACAGGGCGCTCAAGGAGATCCCCCGGTCATGATCGAGCGATACAGCCTCCCGAAAATGGCCGGCCTCTGGACTGAGGAGAACAAATACCGCACC
>DATNMI010000456.1:0-2140 GCA_035602375.1 Nitrospiria bacterium
GCCCCGGTTGCGTCGGAAAGGGTATCCCGCTCCCCGACATACTGCTCTTCAACCGAAAAATAGGTCTTGTATTCGGTGATCGGCAAAATGAGCCCTGATTTTGCCAGCACTCTTGGAGAATTGCTCAGTTCGACGCCGGTCGTGGTATTCACTGTCTCCTGAAAAGTGGCGTTCAGGTAAACCGCCGTGCCGTCCGCCCAGCGTCCCTTGATCTCGGCTTCTACCCCATGGCCTTCAACCTGGCTTATATTCTGATATTGAAAGTGTCCTGGCGTAGCATCCGCAGACAAATCTATCAGGTCATTGGCGGTATATTGAAAGAGAAAGAGCGATGTATTGTAGTGTGCATCGAGTGTTTGCTCCCAGACGGCCTCAAAATTTGAAATGGTCTCGGGGCTCGCGTGGCCCGGGTCAATATTCGTCGCCGCGTGGTAATAAAGCTCGTAACTGCTCGGCGCGCGAAAAGCTTCCCCGTAAATCAATTTGAGAACGGTTTTGGGTAGAGGACTATAGACCAGAGCAATTCGAGGGGTCATCTTGTCTGAGAATAAATCGCTGTAATTGATATATCGATCGCGGCGGACGCCGAGGGTTAGAGCCAGGTTATCAAACGGTCTAATTTCATCTTCCAGGTATAAGGAAAAAAGATCAAAGTTGATTGCCGTATCAAGACAGGGAGACGGACTGCCCGTACCAATACAGGAAAATGAAGGTAAGTCATAGTTCTGAAGAAGGACGCTATGTTTTTGATACTCTGAACCGATAATCAGTTTGTTCCAATGTGCAAAATCCCGCCGCAATTGTATCTCTCCACCATAATACTGGCCTAAGGAATAATCGGAATTCACTGTATCAGCGGGATATCCTGTTATCGGATAATAGCCGCGATAACGGTACCAGTCATCATAAATCCGGATCATGAAACCGTATTTTTCCGATACTTGATGGTCATATTTAACCTCTGCCTGATAGCGGCCATCAAAAGTCTCTTCCCTCGGATCATTAAAAACGGCGCCATACGAACCTGTGGGGATCTGTTTTTCCCGGTCATTGCCGGCAAGCTGAATCGTAAGATCCTTAATTTTTGCCCTGTAAAAGAGATTGTAGGCATATTCTCCGTCGTTGTGAGTAATCCCCCCGTTGTTCGCCGGATTGCCGTTATTGTAATCCGGAAATGAGAGGTCGCGGCCAATACTTTTAAAGTAGGATGCGTTGAATATAATGTCCCACCCGTTCGGTTGAGTCTTGCCGTAGGTCAGAATCCCCTTATTGGCACCTCCACTGCCAACTTCCATGGAAGAGCGAAAGCCGTTGATATCTTTTCCGTCTTTTGTAATGATATTCACAACGGCAAAAACGGCGTTGGTTCCGTATAGGGCAGACCCGGCGCCCCTTACAATTTCTACCCGGTCGACTATGTCCAGATCGATCCCCGAATCATTTCCCATAAAAAACTGCTGGTAAACATCCTCATTGAGCGTGTGCCCGTTGAGAAGCGCAAGGATACGGCTGTTATAATCGCCGCCCCGCTGAAAACCCTGGACCCCCAGGTAACTATAATTCTTGTCGTTCGTCACGTAAAATCCGCGAACAGACTGCAGGAGATCTGCCAGGGTCCTCCAGCCGTAACGGCTGATCTCATCATGCGTAATGACGGTAACTGATGCTGGGGCATTTCTTACAAGCTGGGGATATTTTGTCGCAGACTCTACAACCTCTCCCTCCTGCGCAAGGAAGGCCAGGTCTTCGCCGACAGACTCCGTTGCCCCGTATGCCTGGCTGAAATGGACGGGAATGAAAAGAAAATAGATCTGAATATAAACGAAGATGCGTGCCATATCGGACACTTTTAAAAACGGGTGCTTTATTTCCATGAACTACTCCTTACAGTTTTTTGAATTAACCTGCCGGCCCATTTTACAACCTCACCCCAAGCTTCTTAATAAATCGTTCATGTCCGTCGATCTGAAAGGTCTGAAGGTACTTTTGAGTCCATATTGAAACGGGGTTAAAACCGCTCGGAGGATATCCTCCCCAGGGTTCAAACATCGATTCCATTGACGGATCAACATTGATACAAACCCGGGCAGACCTTGATCTCCAAACGAAGGTCTTGATCTGATCCGGGTCCATACTAAGA
>DATNMI010000115.1:0-2716 GCA_035602375.1 Nitrospiria bacterium
CCCAATCCTCTGGTAGGGGCCATCCTCGTCAAGCGGGGAAAAAAGGTTGGCGCGGGATATCATCTGCGATCAGGCCTTCCGCATGCCGAAATTAACGCGCTGGCCGAAGCGGGAGAGCATGCGAAGGGGGCCACGCTTTACCTCAATCTGGAACCCTGTTGTCACAGGGAAAAGAAGACCCCTCCCTGCGTCGGGGCGATTCTCAAGAGCGGCGTCCGGCAGGTTGTTGTCGCGATGCGGGACCCCAACCCGGCGGTGAACGGCAAGGGGATTGCTTTTCTTAAGGGCCGTGGAATCGAAATTCGGGAAGGGGTCTGCCGGGAAACCGGCCTCCGGCTGAATGAGAAATTTACCCGTTATATCCGGACCGGCCTCCCGTTTGTGAGTCTGAAGATTGCCGCCACGCTGGATGGAAAAATCGCGACGCGGACGGGCGAGTCGCGGTGGATTACGGGAGAGGCGGCGCGCAGAATCGTCCACCGTCTACGGAACAGTTATGACGCCGTTCTGACGGGAAGCGGAACCGTCCGGGCCGATAATCCCGAACTGACAGTGCGGCTCCTCCGGGGAAAGACGCGGAACCCCGCGCGGATCGTGGCGGATTCAAACTTCTCCCTGCCCGCTGAATCGGCTGTTTTTACCCGGCGAGAAGGGGAGCGGGTGATCGTCGCGGCCCTCGAATCTGCGTCGGCGGAAAAGATGGGCCGGTTTCGGGCCCTCGGCCTGGAAGTGATCTCCCTTCCGGAGAACGAGGGGGGTATCGACCTGCCGGAGCTGGTTCTGCGCCTTGGCAAGATGGGGATGACGAGCCTCCTGATTGAAGCGGGCGGAAAGCTCTCCCTGTCGGCGCTCCGGAGCGGTATTGTGGATAAGGTCTATTATTTTATCGCTCCGGCGATCATGGGGGGAGATGATGCCCTCTCCGCGTTTCGGGGGACATCCCCGTCTGCTCTTTCGGACCTTATCCGGTTAAAGAGGTTCTCCATGAATAAGGCCGGAGAAGATTATCTTCTGGAAGGGTATTTGAGGGAAGAATCGTATCAGGATAAAACCTGATTATTTTACAAGGAGACGGCGATATGAAAAAAATATTCCTGATGTTATTAATCGTTTTTCTGTCCGGGGCCCTGGTTCCGGGCCAGTCGAAGGCGGCCTCGTCCGATAAGACGCTCGAAATTATTTTCAAAGATGCCTATTACGGCGCCGCACTCGGGGGCCTTCTCGGAGTGGCTCTCATGGTTTTTACTGACAGGCCGGCGGACCATTTTGATTACATCGCGTACGGGCTGGCAGGCGGCGTGATTGCCGGGACCGCTTATGGAATGGTTTATGAGAGCAGCCGGTCGTTTGTTGAGGTGGATCATGGGAAATTCAGCTGGAACCTTCCGGTTCCCCGGGCTGAAGTGATGCGGACGGGACTGGAGAAGCGAGCGACGGTGGGAATGTCGCTGGTCCGCTACAGGTTCTAGATGTTCACGGGAATCATTGAAGAAACCGGAATCGTTAAAAAAATAGAGCGGTCCGCGAAATCGGCCAGACTGACCGTCGAGGCGCGGAAAACCCTTTCCGGAATCAAAAAGGGAGAGAGTATCTCTGTCAACGGCGTCTGCCTGACGGCCGTAAAATTCTCCGCGGCAGGGGCAAAGCGACGCTGGTTTTCCGCCGATATTTCCCGGGAGACTCTTGGCCGGACCCTGCTCGGCGCCCTGAAGCCTGGGGACCGGGTCAACCTTGAACGCGCGGCCCGGATGAACGAGCGGATCGGGGGGCACCTGGTGTCAGGTCATGTCGACGGCGTGGGGCTGATTCGGAAAATTGAACCGGTCGAGGCGTCCCGCGAAATTTACCTGGCCCTTCCGCTCCCTTTGATGAGGTATTGCGTTGAGAAGGGGTCTATCGGGGTGGACGGGATCAGCTTGACGATCAACCGGCTCGACCGGAAGGGGGTCTACCTGATGATCATCCCCCATACCCTCGAAGTCACCACTCTGGGCAAAAAGAAGGTCCATGACCGGGCCAATGTCGAGGTCGACCTCATCGGGAAATATATCGAACGGTTGTTTCCGGGCCGCTGATGCGGCAGCTCGAAGCTCAGGGCTCACAGCTCGAAGTTAAAAAAATCAAAACAAAAATATCTTTATATTTTCCTTCGAGCTTTCAGCTACGAGCCTTGAGCTCCCGGCGGCGCCTGGATTTTGTATCCCAACGCCTTTTCCAGGATGTGCGGGGGGAATTCGAGGCTTTTGCGGCGGGCGAGGTCGAAGTGGACGCCAAGAAGCTCGCAGGTCGCCGCGATATCCCCCGATTGATCCTCATACATCGTATGGAGGAGCCGGATCTTTTTCCCCGCAATATCGAGCAGGCCTGTCTTGATCGAAACCGGCGATCCGGCGAATAATTCCTTCCTGTAACCTGAAACGATTTCCACCGCCACGCAGCCTTTCTTTTCTTTTTCGATATATTGAATGGTAATGCCGATGGTGTTGAAAAATCGCCAGGTGGCCTGGTCGAACTTTTCCGAGTAAAATTTCACGTTCATGTGCCCCATCAGGTCAATTTCGGAAGGGGTCACGACGCCGCGGTAGGTCTCAATCATTGAACTCTCCCAGGTTGTTGAAAAAGTCCATCGTAACAGGGGCTCGCGTCGCCCCCTTCACCGGCTAAGCCGGATGAAGCTTTCCCCTCTCGCTCGCTTCGCTCGCTGGGTTCGCATCAG
>DATNMI010000467.1:0-4577 GCA_035602375.1 Nitrospiria bacterium
CCCCCGGCCATTTTTAATCTCACTCCGGGTTAAAATGTGATTAATGAGCAGTCTGCCCGTGAACTATTTTCGGATTTTTTCTTCTTGTTCCTGGCGGGTTTTGCATTCAATACAAAGGGTCGTGACAGGGCGGGCCAGCAATCGTTTTGACGAAATCTCGTTTCCGCAATTTTCACAAATTCCAAAAGTGCCGGCCGCGATTCTTTCAAGGGCTTCATCAATCTTTTTCAGGAGCTTTTGTTCCCTTTCCTTGATTCTTAAAAGAAAGTTCTGGTCTGCGACCGCAGTGGCCTGATCACCCAAGTCCGAATAGTTCTCGCTTCCGGGATTTAATCCTCCTCCCAGAATGATACCCGCTTCCACGAGGAGGGCGGACTTCTGTTTTTCAAGTTCCTTTTTGATTTCTTCGTGTTTTTTGGTTTCTTTATTCTGCTTTTGAGCCATATTCTTTCCGGGAAAATCCGGGCCTGAACCCTTTTTAATGAACCGTTAATATCCAGTGATAAGTGCTATTTGAGAAAAATGTATAACCAATTGAAAACATTGATTATAGACTCGATCCGGAGCAATCGAATTTATGGGAATATATCAGACTTTTTGGGGTTAGTCAAATTAATAACGCATTTAAACCGCTCCCAATTGATTGCAAGTTCTTTAAGTATGATCTAAAATTTAACTTATGATTGGACAGTTTGACATTTCAATTCCCTTCACGGGTAAAATTGTCACCTTTATCGTCGGCCAGAATCCGATTGACCTCGAATCGAGCCAGGGACCCGAGAGCAAATCTGTCAGGAGAGCGCCCAATTATCCGGATGTGATTCCCCGGCAAAAAGTGATCAGGACGTGGACCGGAAAAATTGATGAAAAAGAGGTTCAGTTCCTGATCAAGGCCTATCTGCCGAATACGATTATTGTGGAAGCAACGGCTCTGGTTGAAAATTTTCTTCTCCCGTCGGTATTTGAATTCAAGAAAAATATTTTATCGAGCTGCCGGACGGCCCTCGAAGAATTCAGGTGCAACGCGGAATTTGACGAAGAATACACAGTTTTTTGCGTCTCTAGTTTTGCGGGCGGAAGGGAAAATTTTATTTCAGCCTATGGAGGCGCGATCGCGGGACTGGTGAAAAACGAAAAGAGCCCGCTTGATCCGGACGAGGTCAAGGCCACCCTTTCCACGAATCTCAAATATGGCGTCGATGATCTGGCGGTTGTCGATTGGGACGGCGCTTTCCTGATGGACGCCAAGGAAGATTTCGAACCCAACATCGAATTGTTTGAGATTACCAACGTTCAACTTCTGAAATCAAGGATTCTTGACGACGAACTGGACGACCGTCTTAAAAAGACGCTTTCATTTCTCAGCGGGAAAAATCGTTCAATCCTCTTTGGTTCGAGTCTTCTCAGGCGCTCATTGAGAGAGATCATCGGGATCCGGACGCAATCCATCCTGGAATCGGCATCCATCGAACAGAACATCAAATTGATCGGGGACTGGTATTCGGCCAAACTCTACCAGTTGACATCCAGAAAATTCCACCTGGAAGACTGGGGCAAGAATATCAATGAAAAACTCGACATCCTTGAAGATGTTTATGTCATGGCTTCGGAAAATTTTTCCATTTCATTCCGGACGACCCTTGAGTTCATCTTAATCGGGGGGTGGTTTGTGCTTCTCATCGGGTGGTTTGTTCTCCTCTATTTTGATCTGACGAAGGGCGGGTAATACGGCAAGAATACCTCCCTTGATATTGGCTTCTTCCTCTCCCCGGAGGAAAGATCTGCTCGCCTCCCTCGGTGTTTCGTTCGAAATTATATCTCCCGATATTGCGGAAGAGGATCGTCAGGAGGAGTCCCACGAGGAATATGTCGCCCGGCTGGCGCTCATGAAGGCGTCTGCGGTGGCGTTTGGTCACAAGGATGCCGTAGTGATCGGGGCCGATACGATTGTCGCAGTGGATAAAACCAGGCTTTCAAAACCCCGGGGCCGGGAAGATGCCCGGAGGATGCTTGGACTTCTTTCCGGAAGGAGCCATCATGTTTTTACCGGGATTGCTCTGGTGGGAATCGGTCTGAAGATCCGGGAGGTCTCCTGGGACAGGAGCCGGGTGGCGTTCAGGAGTCTGGCGGCGGAGGAAATTGAGAGATATATTTCTTCTCCGGAACCTTATGACAAGGCCGGAGGATATGGCATCCAGGGGGCCGCGGCCTCATTTATCGAAACGATCGAAGGCGAACGTGACAATGTGATCGGGTTGCCGATGAAAACGGTGAAAGCGCTTCTCATCAGGAACGGCCTTGCTTCTTTACTCCATCCAGTATTTCCTCTACGATCTTCAACAGATCGAGAGGGCTGAATGGTTTCGTCAGGTAGGTAGTGGCGCCGGCTTTCAGGGCTTTTTCGCGATCCTTTAAATGCCCTTTGGCGCTCAGGACGACGACCGGCGTATCGCTGATCCCTTCAGTCTTGCGAATAACTTCCAGGGCCTCCAATCCGGTCATGACGGGCATCATCAGGTCGAGAACGATCAGATTCGGTTTTTCCTTCAAGGCGATTTCGACCGCTTCCTGACCGTTTTTCGCCTGCAGAATCTTGCACCGCCCCCCCTCCAGAGTGGCGCTAACCAGAGTCCTCAGCGAGTTTTCATCGTCAACGATTAATATTTTTTTCATGCGTTTCCCCTTTCTCAAGTTTACCATCTAATGCCATTTCCGGCAGAGGAATCGAAAACGTAAATTTTGAACCCTCTCCGGCTTTGCTCACGACCCATATTTTTCCGCCATGGAGCTGGACGATGTCTTTGCAGAGCGCCAGTCCCAAACCGGTCCCGCCGATTTCCCGGTGGTCGGACGAATCGACCCTGAAAAATTTTGTAAACAGTTTGTCCAGCATGGCATCGGGGATTCCGAGCCCCTCGTCCTCTACGGCTGCCAGGACCGATTGTCCGTCCGACCAGGAGGTCAGCGTGACTGTTCCTCCTTTCGGAGAGTATTTAACTGCGTTCGACACCAGATTCAAAAGGCATTGGAACAGCCTGTTCCGGTCTGCCATCACATCGGGTATGGCGGCGGACAAGTTCCTGACAAAAGTATGATTGGAGTAGACCGAATGGTGGAAGCGGGCAAGGACCATTTCTATGATCTCATTCATCGGGACGTCTTCAAGATTAAGACCCGGCTCCTGGGATTCCATCTTCTGGAGATCGAGAAAATCGTTAAGAATCGTCGCAAGCCGTTTCGATTCAAGGTAGATGGTCTCAAGGTACATTTTCTGCTTGGTCGCGGGCAGTTTGCGGTTTAGCATCAATTCCGAAAATCCCAAAATGCTCGACATGGGGGTTCGCAGTTCGTGGCTGACGGTCGTAACGAGAGTTTCGATGTATTCGTTTTTCTGTTTCAGCTCCTCGTTTAAATTCAGAAGGTATTTTTTCTGGGAATGAAGGGTGCTGTTCAGAGAGGTCATTTCGTTGGTTTTATTTTCAATTTTCAACCGCATGTCACTCAGTGCCTGGGAAAGCTGTCCGATTTCATCCCCCGTCGGCTTTGGAATCGGTATCGAGTAGTTTCCTACGGCGATGGTTTTAGCAACCTTGGCAAGCTGGATCACCGGCGTTGTAATCATGAATTTAGTCAAAAGAAAAATAAGGGTGCCCATCAAAAGCGGAAAAACAAGAGTGAAAGCGCCGAGTTGAAATCCTCCTTTGGATGAGAACACAGTGGACTTCGGAATTTCCAGCATGATCATTCCAATGGCATCACCGCGGAGGCTGGTTAGCGGCATCAGGTAGGTGAGGTAAGAACGTCGGCCCTTTTCCTCTTTGGTGAAGAAAGGGTTTTGAAGGTTCTTTCCCTTAAAAGGAGTGAGGACGGAATCGACCCAGCCTATCTCCGTTTTGGTTGAAATGATTTCCCCGATCGATTCTCCCGGCTCGAAGGGAAGAAAACCGACCTCGATGTCCTGGTCCACCATTTTTTTTAACTGGGAGGTGAAATCCCGGGTGAGAGGCCATGCCGTGTAAGCTATCCAGGGGCCTGAAGTCTTGAGTTCCATCGGGGCTCCTGAAGCAATGGCAAGACCCGAAGCCTCATATCTTTCGATCGACGTCACCGCTGTTCCGTCAATGGCCGCTGAAATGGTCGGATGATCTTTGTTGGTCAGAGTCATTAACCCGGCGGCTCCCGATCCGATGATGTCTCCCTGCGGGGAGCGTACCCCAATTGTAAACTCCGGGTTTTTCTTTTGGAAAGAGACGACGATTTTCTGAACCAGCGGCCTGTTCGGGTTGTCAAATATCCGGATCATAATCGCCAGTTTCTTGGAAATTTCCAGGCTTCTTTCCCCGTGGTCCTCGATTTCCTGTTTAATGATAAACCCTTCACGGATCATCCTGTCTTTTGCGATTTCTACCGCTTTGGAACGATTCTGAAAAATCTGGAAAGAGGCCAGGAGAGCGCCGACAAGAGCTGCAGTGAAAACGGTTATCAGCACCACCTTTGTCTGGAGGCTGAACCGGAAGAAGGATTTTTCTGATTTACTGATTTTCACTGGAATTGAGTTTGCCCGATCTCCAGATCCG
>DATNMI010000482.1:0-4409 GCA_035602375.1 Nitrospiria bacterium
GCAAGAAGATCTCCCGCCAGATTTCCACTATCGACTGATGAGATATAGCGGGGTTCCAGAGACCGTAAATTTTGAGTATCGTACCAGTTATAAAAGTGCCCTCGAAATCGTTCCAGCTTTTGCATCGTTTCTAGGGTAGCCTCTACCCGCTCGACCGTTTCAATCATTCCAATCCATCCAAAATCGCGGGCAGAAATAACGGATAAAAGATAAAGTCCAATATTAGTCGGAGAGGTCCGGTGAGCGATAACCGGCTTGGGGATTTCCTGAAAATTATCAGGGGGAAGAAAATGATCTTGAGCCACTACAAAGGTTTCAAAGAACCGCCACGTCCGCCGCCCAATTAATCGGAGGGTCTGGTTTTCAGTGATTGAAAGGGTTTTATTTCCTCTAAAACGCGAGGGAAGACTGATCCACCAGGCAAATAAGGGAGAGAAGGTCCAGAGAAGAATAAAGGGTCCGGCAATTCCCGCGACACTGGGACATTTTACTATAATTAGCGCCATGAGGATAAGGCTCATGATGACGACATGGCTCATCCTTCGGTAAAAATCACCTAAACTGAGCCCGAAACCGGATTTGGATTGCGCGGCAGTTATCCAGGCTAATAGCTTTCTATGAGTGAAATAAAGGCGCAAGAGGGTTCGAAAAATGGCATCAGTCATTAGCCACGCTTGGTGAGCCAGCAGCGTCGCTGTAAAGAAGATTTGAGAGGCAGCCAGCTTGAGGTCCTTTTCCACGGTAAAAAGACGATTTTGATTATAATCTTCGCGCCACTCGGAAAGAAGTCCCGCGATAAAAGAGAGGAAGGGTGGAAAAACAATGACCGTCAGAATAAACGCTGTCCAAATTCCGGGGAAGGGAGCGGGCAAAAACCAGCTAACGGCAAGAGTCAAAAAAGCCGTGGGTGCAACCAGACTTCGCCTAAGATTATCAAATATTTTCCATCGGCTGATTAAAGGAAGGGGAACAGTTTTCTTCATCAACCAGGGAAACAATTGCCAATCGCCCCTTGTCCATCGATGCTGACGGGCTGCCGCCACCTGGTAATGTGAAGGGAATTCCTCCATAAACTCAACGTCGGACACCAGGCCTGCACGGGCGAAAAGACCTTCAAAAAGATCATGGCTTAAAAGGGCATTTTCAGGAACTCGTCCGGCGAGGGAAGCTTCGAAGGCATCGATATCATAAAGTCCTTTCCCGGTATAGGAACCCTCTTTAAAAAGATCTTGATAGATATCAGAGGAGGCTGCAGCATAGGGATCAATTCCACTTGGGCCGGAAGAGATACGCTGAAAAATAGATGTAGCATGATCAGCGGGAAGTGACGGCGTTATCCGGGGCTGAAGAATAGAATATCCTTTTATCACTCTCCCTAAACGGGGATCAAACGTCGGTTTATTAAGAGGGTGAGCAATGGTTCCTACCAGCCGCTTGACGGCCCCTTTGGGCAGGCGGGTATCCGCGTCCAGGGTAATCACATACTGAACATGAGAAGGCGTAGGGATAGAATGATCTTCAATGGGTAAAAAGGAGGTGTCTGTTTTGCCTCTCAAGAGCCGGTTCAGCTCGTGCAGCTTTCCCCGTTTTCGTTCCCACCCCATCCATTTATTCTCTCCTTTATTCCATAAACGTTTGCGATGAAAAATAAAAAACCTGTTTTCTTCATGTTGACCCGGTCCATGTCGCAAGTTCAAACGTCTTATTCCTTCAACCGCCGCGGTAAGCAAAAGAGCGTCTTCAGGCATTTTTTCCGCAGAGGCATCCATCCAGTCGGAAAGGAGAGCAAAGCAGACATCTCCATCTGCGTTTGAAAGATAATGGACTTCTAATTGCTCTATCTGGGCTTCAACCCCCTCGATTGTGCTTAAAAAAGTAGGAACCACCACCAACGTTTTCATAGATGAGGGGATACCGTTACGAAGTTCCAACCGGGGTAGGAGTTGGGGCCCAAAAATTTCTGTTATCAGACGATTGACAAGAGCAATAGAAATTTCTGAGGCAGGAATAAGGGCTAATAAAGCAAATAAAAGGAGGTTTTTAAAAGAGGCTCCTGACTCCGCCGCGTACATAAGAGGCAAAGCAATAGTCAATGCACTGATCAGGGCAATCGTTCCCAGATAAGCAGGCATAGCAAATGCCATATAACCGCGAAGAAAATATTGTTTAATTGAAACCCGAAGGCCAAGCTCTTTTTCAAGTTCCGCCCGCCCTTTTGAAATCAGGTAGTATCCCGGATCTTCCTTTTGAAGATCAGGCAGGTCACCCACCTCGCCTGGCTTAATTCTGGCACTCTTTGTCTTGAGGATGATTTTTTGAGCAATTTCCTGCTCAGAACACCCCGAACGGCGGGAAATGTCCTCAATGGCGTGACGATAACGGTCACGTGTATGAAAGTCCATTGCGCCAAAGTCAGTGTCAGCCCGCAAGATCCGATCAACCAGACTTGTATTTTCAAAGAACTCTGCCCAATCGAATTCTGACATCAGGCGCATACTGGTGATGATATTCCGAACGGTTACCGTGATGGCGGCTTGCTGTTGATGTTCGCGCAAAACGATCTCGTTGGAACTGGTTCCCTGAGCTGCTAGATGCTGATCCAGCCAGTCGAGGGCAGGGGTCACCTTAGGATCTTGATCCCGAAGCCTTTGAGCAAGCTGAACAGCCAAGGAGGCTGGCAGAGCCCCCTTTTCGTACCGTTTTAAAATGCTCATAGCCTCCTGGGGGGATTGGGGACCCAAGCCCAACAGATCATTTGCCAGTCGGTCAGCTTCCTGGAGGGCAACCCGGCTTCCAACAATTTTTTCAGCTAACCGCCGTAAATTTTCAACAAGGACGATCCTTAAGGTGATGGCGACAGCCCAGAGCTCTCCAATGGTCAGGGGCTGCACTCTTTGGTAGGCAGAGACAAAACGATGAAGAGCTTCAGGATCGAAACGACTGTCAAAATGAGCCACAAATGCCCACGCTAACCCAAAGACCCGAGGATAGCCTTGTAGCGGGCCCTCTGCAAGTTTAGGAAGTTCCCGGTAAAAGGCTGGAGGGAGATCTTTACGGATTTCCCGGAGCTGCTTATCGACAATATAATAATTGTCAACGAACCATTCAGCCGCAGGAGCAATGGTCCGTTCTTCCTGAATCGCTTCCGCTATTGCTCGATATGATTCCAGTAGCACCCTTCCATTTTCCCGGACCCGGGGTGAAAGGGGGCGCTCTTTCCATGGCGTATCTTTGACCCTCTGCGCGGCCGCAAGGCTTTCCCCATGCTGCTCCAGGCGTTCTATACTAAAGATTTCCGCCCGAATCGGTTCATTCGGATCTGGAAGAGGAACAACCGGTTGACGAACCCGGGTCACAAGATTCCAAACAGAGGAAATATTCAAAATCGGGAAAACTCCATTTCTGGTTTTAATACACTAAGTGTTCTAAACTATCTAGGGCTTGGTTGGAGGTCGTGTGCCACAAGAACGAAGCGGGGCATCTCCAACTCGAAATTACCTGGAGTCGGAATTCCCGCTTTTTACATATTTTTTAAAGTAATCAGTTCCAGGGACAGCGTAGTGAACTACCTGAGTCGGCCGGTTGTCGTGGAGAGAATCTATTTGGAAAACAACGGATCCCTGGGGTTTGAAAATCCAGAATCGTCAAATAATCCATTTGCCTATTATACACTTCGGTCATCAGAACCACAAATTTAGATTTCTCCCTTAAATTCTTTCCCATATTCTTGTTTAAATCCTCATACTAGTCTTGGCCGGGTCATGGGCAGTCCTTTTACGGTTCGGATAATATTCAAGAAAGATTCGCAATGCCACTAAGTACAGATTCACTTTAGTGTTTCACGATGAAGGCCACTCATACGCCGAGGGTCGGTTTCTTTTGTTAGGATTAAGTGGTTATGCTAGAGTTTTAGTCATTGTATTCTGCGAAAAAAAGAAAAACGAAATTGTTCGTATTATTTCGGCCAGAAAGGCGACGAAAAAGGAGATTAAAGGATATGAAGAAGGAATATGATTTTTCTAAAATGAAAGCTGTAAAAAATCCTTATGCCTCAAAAAGGAAAGCTCTTGGAATTAATCTAAGCGCAGAGGTTGTTGATTATTTCATTTGAATATTTTCCCCATACGCCCTTCATTCAATTTCATAAAACCCCCACTTTATTGATGGCATGTCCAGCAATCCTTCCCGTTCTCCACCCTCCTCAGGGTATGGCAATCGATACACCATCCCATTTTAAATGAAACCGGAGGGGTGACCTTGGCCATTGAAGCAACATTCCCGTGGCATGTTGTACACTCTAAGCCTGCTTTGAGGTGCCTTTTATGAGGAAAGTAAACATAATCCGGAAGAGCTTGTACACGGACCCATGGGATCGGCTCTTTCTTCTGAAAATAAGAAGCGACCTTCTC
>DATNMI010000004.1:0-1639 GCA_035602375.1 Nitrospiria bacterium
TATTTAAGCAAGCCAGGCCGTAAACTCCTCCTAAAATCAACAAAGGGGACAAGTCGTAGAGCTTGGGACAGCGGGGATCAGGCGGTCTGGAGGTCCCGCGCCCGCGAGGAAACCGTCTCCAAATTACCAGGGCTACAAAGGAAGAAAGGAACAATACCAGGCTCGCGACGGGCGTTTTGATCAAAAAAGCGAAAGGGAAAAACCACCACCACCCCTGCTCGGAATATTTCCCACACAGAAAGGCGCTTCGAAAATCGGAACTTTGCAGGGTAAAGCTCAGGCCTTCCAGATAGGCTGGAGGCAAAAGGTCAGCCTGATGAATGTTCTGTAGAATAAAGGCTTTTAAGCCTGCGCCGCTCCAGAGCGAAAAATCGGGCGAAGCCAAAGTCTGAAGCCGGAAAGCCTCCTGATTCCAGCTATCGTATTGGAAATTGTAGGCGAGCCAGAGGATGCCCACGACGGCGATCAAATGAAGACCCAGCAGAAGGCTCCAGACTCCTGCGCGGGCCAAACGGTCGCACAGGGTTTTGGTCGTGAAAATCTGAAATTCAACGAGGCGCCTGGAAAAAAAGCGCACCGTCAGGATGAGGAAAAATATGGGGAGAACCAATATGGCAGACAGCTTAGTCAGCGCCAAACAACAAAGTGAGAGAACGCTGAAAACCAAGTTTCGCCATGACACCGTGTGGGATAGCGTCCAAAAAGAGAATGTCACGGCAAAAAAACCAAGCGTAGCCGCCATGTCGGTAGTAGCCAGGGCACCGTGTGCCAGCATGTTCGGGCAGAAAATAAACAGCAAGAGCGAGACGAACCCTCCTAGCGCTCCGAAGAGTTCCCTGGACCAAAAGAAGATTAAGACACCCAAAGTTGCGCCCAGGAGGGAAATCATCGTTCGCGCCTGGAAGAGCATTGCGGACGGGTCATTTCCCATGGAGTAAAAAAATCGATAGGTTTCTGCCCACTGTCCGAGATTGCTCCAAAGCTCCCCCTTTTCTTGCGGAGCGTGGAGGTGGTCGGCAAGAAGCGGCATCGCGGCCCAAGCCTGCGCGAAAATCCCACTTTCCGACGCCAGGTGACTGGACGGCTGGGTCCAGTACAGATAGCCCAGGGTCAGGTGCCGGCTTTCATCAAAGGTCGTTGATTTTTGGGTAGTGGCCGAGACCGCCATGAAAATATAGAGCAGCAACAGCCCTCCCACGATGGTCAGTTGCCAGCCGCCGGTAAAATGGGCGAGCGAGATTCTTCTATGGACCAGTCGTGAAGGTGATTGAGTGGGTGTCACGAGACCCTTGCCTTTTCGCTTTCCGCTTCCGCGCGCACGGGCGCATTTTATCACGCTCGGCAGACATATTAAAATTATAATTTATAGAGTAAAAATGGAATCTCGTCCTGCCCCGAAACAGCAAAGAACTCCCCAGGGTTGGCGACGCTGAAGAAGCAAAACGTGGAGGCTTTGCTACACTGCAATAAATACTGAATATTGGGAATGAGGCGGCCAATCGTTAGCCACAAAAAACAGATTGTCTTTTATGACTTGGCAAGTTGACTAGGGTCTATCCATCGGTTACAAGAATCGGCCCGTTGCGACCGTGACGGAGCGGATCGTTTTTGAGCCTGGTCAAATCACTCTTCTTCTTGG
>DATNMI010000034.1:0-1309 GCA_035602375.1 Nitrospiria bacterium
TTCTCCTCGTCATTGTGGCGCCTCCGGGAGGGAAAAAGGAGGGTAAGGGGCATGACGACCATGGGCGTCATGGTCACGAACATCACGGTCATAAGCATTAAAAAGCAAGCTCACAGCTCGAGTCTCGAAGCAAATAAACACCAGACCAAGACCCAAAGTAAAAATATATTTATCTTTTCCTTTGAGCTTCGACCTTTGAGCCTTCAGCTATCCTCTTTGAGCTGTTCTTTCATAAGTTATTGACTTTTCGTCATCTCCCCTTTATAATTTCGGGTTTATTTACAAAGTCCGGGCAACCGGAAAATTCCAATGCAATTTGATATCATAGGAATCCCTGATGAGGGAAAAGAAGTCTCTTATCAGGAGAATCCAAGCGCAATTTCCCTTTCTCCCGACCTGTCATTCCGGGAGAACCTGGAGATCCACGCCACCCTCTATAAATCGGGGAGAACAGTTATTGTCAGCGGAGAAATTCAGGCGGCTCCCTCGCAGATCTGCGGGAGATGCTCCGTTTCTTTTTTCTCCCCTTTGAACATTCCGTTTAATGAGGTTTTTGTGCCGAGACCGTCCGCCCGTCCGGCGAGCCGGGCAGAGGAGCGGCGGGCCAGAAGAGCCTCAGAAAGAAACAAGAAGGAACCGGATGACGACGAAGAGGGTTCGGACATTGACGAACAAGAGGAGTATTATTACGAGGGAAATACACTCTCCCTTGATGAAATGATCAGGGAACATGTTTTGCTGGCGGTGCCGATGCGGCCCCTCTGTTCTGAAGATTGCAAAGGGCTTTGTCCCGTCTGCGGCGCAGACCTGAATAAAGGCGCCTGCGGCTGCCCGATCGAGGCCGTTGAAGAGAACATCCCCAGGTCGCTCGGAGCCCTGCTTTCGCAGAACCCAAAATTGAAAAAAGGAGAATAAACAATGCCGAATCCAAAACATAAAATATCCAAAGCCAGGCGGGACAAAAGAAGGGCCACCAAAAAATTAAGCGCGCCCGCTCTTTCGGTCTGTCCACAGTGCCTGGAGACAAAAAGACCCCACTCTGTCTGCCTGAATTGCGGAACCTACAAGGGCAAAGAGATGATCGCGGTTGAAGAGGTCTAACCCTCTTTTTTCCATCCTGGAGGTTTAATCCCGCAGATGAAAATTGCCTTGGACGCGATGGGAGGCGACTTTGCCCCGGCTTCGGAAGTTGAAGGGGCCGTGATGGCCTGCCGGGAGTTTGGCGCGGAACTGATTCTTGTCGGCGACGAAAAGAAAATTTCGGAAGAGTTAAAAAAACAGAACGCCGCTGATTGTTCCATTTCCATAG
>DATNMI010000158.1:0-4873 GCA_035602375.1 Nitrospiria bacterium
GGCCCGCCGGCATCTCGGTTCCGGAAATGGTTCATCAAACCGCCCGTATGCGGCAGCTACTCCATACTGTGCCGGAGGTTGATACCGTCATTTCCAAGGCGGGTCGGCCCGAAGACGGCACCGACCCGAAACCGATCAACATGGTGGAAACTTTCGTAAGTTTTAATCCGGAAAGCCAGTGGCGGACGGGCAAGACCAAAGAAGACCTTATCGACGAGATGACTTCGGCGCTTAAAGGGATTCCCGGAATGGAGGCCAGCTTTTCTCAGCCGATCCGCGATAACGTTCTGGAGAGCATCTCCCAGATTGACGGACAGGTGGTGATTAAGGTGTTCGGCGATGACTCCGCAGCGCTCCGGCGGAAAGCGGAGGAGATGCTCAAGGCGGTTTCCGGCGTGCGGGGGGTAGAAAGCGCGACGATTGACAGGGCTGGAGAAATTCCGCAGGCGATCATCGAGATCGACCGGGCACGGGCGGCCCGTTACGGTCTCAATATCGGCGATGTCGAAGATGTCATCGAAACCGGTCTTGCCGGCAAGGCGGCTACAGAATTGTGGGAGGGTGAAAAACATTTTAGCGTCGTACTCCGGCTCCCTGAAGGAGAACGGAGCCTGGCCAACCTGAAAAAGGTGCTGGTCGATACGCCGGATGGGCTCCATATTCCGTTAGAAGAAGCGGCTTCCTTTAAGGAAAACGGAGGGAGCATGAACATCAGCCGTGAAAACGGCACCCGTCTTTCGGCTATCAGCATCTTCATCAAGGGGCGCGACATGGGAAGCGTGGTAGCCGACATGCAGGCAAGCTTGAAAAAGATTGCGCTTCCTTCCGGCTATTTTATCACCTGGAGCGGCGAATTTGAAAACCAGCAGAGGGCGATGAAGCGGCTGATGCTTGTCGTTCCGGTAAGCGTCTTTCTGATCTTTATTCTGTTGTTTGACGCCTTTCAGTCAATCAAAAGCGCGCTCATCATTCTGCTCAATGTCCCGTTTGCGCTGATCGGCGGGATCCTGGCGCTCATTCTTACCGGTATCCCGTTAAGCGTTTCCGCGGCCATCGGGTTTATCGCGCTTTTTGGACAGGCAGTCCTCAATGGGGTGGTGATGTTGAGCTGTTTCAATCAGTTGCGGGAAGATGGAATGTCGCCCGTCGAAGCGGTCAAACGGGGCGCGGCGTTGCGCCTCAGAACGGTTTTGATGACAGCGCTTCTGGCGATGCTCGGCCTTCTACCGATGGCGTTGTCGCACGGTATCGGATCGGAGACGCAGAAACCGCTCGCCATCGTCATCATTGGCGGCCTTGTCTCCGCGACCCTCCTGACCTTGATCGTCCTTCCGGTAGTCTATCTCTTGTTTGTACGGACCGGCCAGGAGGAAGAAAGAGCCGGCCGGGTCATAGCTCAAAGGTGGAAGGTCGAAGGAAAAGATTAAGATATCTTTACATTTGAGCATTGATTTGGGGCTCATTTGTTTTTAGGTTTTACTTTGAGCTTCGAGATGCCTCTCTGATTTTTCTGAAATCGACCCAGACGTCGGCCAGGCCCAGAATGAATACCGCCATCCACCCTAATACAGGGAATGGCCAGACCAGCAGGAAGACCCAGGAGATGGCCTGCCAGGAGAACGGCACGCTTTTTTTCTTGAAATAGTCGGCCAGCGCCGCCATTCCCTGGAAAAAGTAAACGAGAAAGAAGAGGAGAAGGAAGTTCCCGCCCGCCACCCGGAGAGGGCCGTAGGGAACCATCAGCGAGGCGAGGGAGGCGATAAAACCCCAGACCCAGATGTCGGCCACGGTCCATCGGGTCAGGAGCTGAAATTCGAAAGGAGCGGGATTCTCTTTTCTTGCCAGGACCATACGAACAAGAAGGTAGTTTAGAAAGAGGGTAAGAATCATACTGCAGATGAACATTCCCGGAAAGATGGAGAGCATCACGGTCGCCATGTCGGGAAGCGAAGATTTCAGGAGCGCGATCTTTTCCTTGTCCCACCCCAGTTTTTCGTAATAATTGACCGTCTCGTTCAGGTTGTTCAGAATTAATCCATGGAAATAGGCGACCGGCTCGGTCTTTTCCCGCCAGGCCTGGTAAAACCAGAGCCCAAAACCGGAAATGAGCGGAGGCAAGATCGCCGGAAAAACCGCCTGTTCGACCGGGCGGTTTCTCCGGATCATCTCCCCCATCAGGGCCGATGACATCAGGTAGGTCAGGCTTAATACAACCCCCTCGTCCGGGCCAAGAAGGAGAAAAAATGCTATAGAAAGAACGGCCCCCCCTGCCAGATATATGCGGAGCCCATACTGAAGGTAGAAGAGGATCAGCGGTACAAAGGAAAAGAGGGCCGCAAAAAAAGCGGCGACATTCCTGAAGTAAAGGGACGAGAGCAAAAGAAAGGCGATCGCCGCTGTTAGGGCGACCGCCATCCAGGGTCTGTGAGATTCAGCTTGCAAGGAGGGCCTCAACCCTTATATAGATCTGGCAGGTTGTTGAAAAAGTCCATCTGCTGCGTTCTCGTTTTTCGGTCTCTTTCAACGTACTTTCTGATGTACGCCTCAATCGCCCTCAAAACTGCGGCCTCGCATCCGGAGCTTTTCGAACAACCATAATTCGCCCGTTTTTTTTGGCTGTCGATTAGCGTTCCTCGGCGAAGGCAAGGAGCGCGATATTTCTCGCCCTTTTAATGGAAAGGTTGAGCTGGCGCTGGTGGCCTGAGCAGGTTCCAGAAATTCTTCTCGGAATGATCTTTCCCCGTTCGGAGAGAAAGTTCTTGAGCGTCACAACGTCTTTGTAATCCAGATAGTCCATTTTGTCAGTGCAGAAACGGCAGAGTTTTTTTCTCTGAAACGCCTTCTTTTCACCTTTGTCTTTTGATTCTCTCATTGTACAGATTCCTTTATAATTTTCAGTTTTTTAAAAACCCCCATGCCTTAAGGCTCAAATCTCCTTTGAGCGATCAGCTTCAAGCTGCGAGCTTCAAAAGGGGACATCGCCTCCGTCATTGATATCTTCCATGACCGTTTCGCCCTTTTCTCCGGCGCCCTCCCGTTTCGGGAGGAACTGGACGCTCTGGGCGACCACTTCATGTTTCGCCCGCTTCTGACCGTCGTCCGTTTCCCATCGTCTTTGCTGAAGCCGTCCGTCGACAATCACGCCATTTCCCTTGTGAAGATATTGCCCGCAGTTTTCACCCTGTTTTCCGAAAACAACGATATCGATAAAACAGACTTCATCCTTGTTTTCTTCCCCCTGCTTGTAGCGGTGATTCACCGCAAGGCTGAAGTTGGCGACGGCGGTTCCGCTCGGCGTATACCGGACTTCGGGATCCTTCGTGAGGTTGCCCATCAGAATGACTTTGTTAAAGCTTGCCATGACTATGCTTCCTTTTCGCTGATCGGCTCAAGGGCTTTTTCTCTCTGGGCTTCCACGAGTCTTCCCGCCCGCTGAATCTTTGCCTCTTCGGCCTTCATGTCCAGCTTGACCGTCATGAACTTGATGATTCCGTCCTGAATATTGAGATTCCGCTCCAGTTCGGACACCAGGGCGCCGGGACCCTTGATGTGGAACATGACGTAGACCCCCTTCTTCTCTTTTTTAACTTCATAGGCCAGCTTTTTCTTTCCCCAATTTTCGGTCCTGATGACCTGGCCGCCGTTCTTTTCAATAATCGCTTTGACTTTTTCGGTCAGACCGGCCACATCTTCCTCTGAAAGCGAAGAGCGCGCGATAAAAATAGATTCGTAATCATGCAACATGTGTATCTCCTTATGGATGTGTAGCCCCTTATAGCTCGAGGCTCGCAGCTGAAAGCTGATAGCAAAAACTTATTTATTTTTTACTTCAAGCTTCCACCTTTGAGCTTCAAACCGCCCAGAGGGCTGAGAGGAGCAAGGTGAATTAGACGTTGAACCTGAAATGGATAATGTCGCCGTCTTTTACGACATAATCCTTCCCTTCCAGCCGGAGGAGCCCTTTTTCCTTGACCGCCGCCTCCGAACCGCACTTCATTAAATCGTCAAACGACATCACTTCCGCCCGGATAAATCCCCGTTCAATGTCGGAATGGATCTCCGCGGCGGCGCGGGGCGCTTTGGTACCGTTCCGGATCGTCCAGGCGCGGCATTCGTCCGCTCCCGCGGTAAAAAAGGTCACCAGGCCGAGAATATGATAGGCCTTTCGAGCCAGACGGGCAAGCCCGGACTCTTCGAGGCCGAGCTCGGAGAGATACTCCTTCCGTTCTTCTCCCGCCAGCTGGGAGATTTCGGCTTCAATGGCGCCGCTGACCATAACATAATCGGTCCCTCTCCGCAGAGCCGCCGCCTTCACCTGCTCTACCCAGGGGTTTCCGGTCCGGACATCTTTTTCCGCCACGTTGGCGACATAGAGAAGCGGTTTGGCGGAAAAGAGATTGAATTCCTTGTAAAGAGGGACCTCATCCGGCGCCGGTTCTTCCAGCGGCTTGCCCGATTCGAGTTTCTCCTTGATCCGGGTGAGGAGTTCGGCTTCTTTTATCGCCGCTTTTTCCCCCTTCTTTTTGCCTTTCTCCGCCCGTTCCAACCGCTTGGCCACGCCCTCCAGATCGGCCAGGGCCAACTCGGTTTCGATAATCTCGATGTCCCGCGCCGGATCGACGCTTCCATGGACATGGATGACGTCAGGGTCGTCAAAACAGCGGACGACATGGACCAGGGCGTTGACCTCGCGCACATGGGAAAGGAACTTGTTTCCGAGCCCTTCCCCCTGGCTTGCCCCTTTGACCAGGCCGGCAATGTCGACAAATTCAACGCTCGCCGGGGTCTCCTTTTTCGGTTTGTAGAGCGCCGAAAGGCGGACCAGCCTCGGATCGGGAACCGGGACGATCCCGACGTTCGGATCGATGGTACA
>DATNMI010000159.1:0-1315 GCA_035602375.1 Nitrospiria bacterium
ATTTTACCTACGCGGCAACCCAGGGGACAGCCCAGGCGGTTCTTTATTATTCCCTCGGATTATGGGCCTTCGCGGGGGTTCGGATCGCCGTTCCGGTTTTCTACGCCCTTCAAGACACACGGACGCCGGTCCGGATCGCCGTCATTTCCCTGATTGTCAACATTGTCATGAGTCTGATCCTGATGTGGCCCCTTGCGCATGGCGGACTGGCGCTGGCGACCGCGCTTGCATCGATGACCAATTTAGCCCTGTTGATCTGGGCTTTAAGGAAAAAGATCGGCCAGATCGGCTTTACGGCCATTCTTCAGTCCCATCTGAAAGTGCTTGGAGCGGGGATATCGGTCGCGTTCATCTGCGGATGGGTCAGCGAGCAGGGGGTCTGGCTGATGGCCGGGCATCTCTTTGAAAAGATCGTTTATGTGGCCGGAGCGGTGATCTTCAGCCTGATCGCCTATTTCGGGATTCATTACCTGATCAAGGGGGAAGAGCTGAAATTCCTGGTAAAAATGATCCGACAGAGAAGCGCCAGGGAGCAGGGGACAGGGGACAGGGTGTAGGGGTTATAAGGGGATGAGGGTGTCAGGGTACAGGGGACAGGGAAAACAGGCGTGTAAGGCAAATTTTCGCTGTACTCTGCTACACCCTCACACCCCTACACCCTGATACCTGTCCCCTGCACCCTGACCTAACCCCCCCCTGTCTTTCTAATGTACATCATACCCGAAGCCTGATTTCGCTCCCGTTGGTCCACCCAGAATTGTATTGGGTAAAGGGGGAGAGGCAAAATGCCCATCATAGAAGTAGGCGGCTCCATCGGCCTGGTTGGCGTACATCGCTCCGACAATCAGGTCGGGGATTCCGTCGCCGTTAAAGTCGCCGGGCGAAGAGAGGGCAACGCTGAAACCTTCGTTCTGGCTGGAGTTTCCTGAATAAATATTGAAAGCGGGCAAAGGCTGATTGGTGAAGAGGGTTGGATTCCCCTTATAGACCGCCGCCCAGCCCGGATAGGTATTCGGTACGGAGGTTCCGCCCCAGGCGCCGATCACCCAATCGGCATAGCCATCTTTTGTGGCAATTTCGCCCATAGCTGCGGCTGAAAAGCCAAAATAGGCGTTGGTCGAATTGATTGGACTCGATAACGTCATTTGAGTGGTTGGGGTTAGGCCTTGTCCCCCCAGGTAGAGGTGCGCTTGTCCGACGCCAGGATAGATTCCGGCTGGGGAAAACGGGGCGCCGATAAGAAAATCTGAAAATCCATCCCCGTCGGCGTCTTTAATGATTTTGACCATCCGCCCAAAACCGTCTCCGGCATATG
>DATNMI010000079.1:0-1887 GCA_035602375.1 Nitrospiria bacterium
TTTAATTACTAACAGTTTCTGAAAAGGGCTATAAGCTTCGTTCTCGTCGCTCGGCAATCCTCATGTACTGTTTGAGTACACTCCGGTTGCCTTACTCCTGCGGCCTGGCCTCTGGCTCTTTTGAGAAGCCTAAACATATAGAGAGAGTCGTAATTATGGCCAATCAGTTTGTCAACTATACCGTCGAAGATCAGATAGCGATGGTGACCATTAACAATCCGCCCGCCAACGCGCTGGCGACGCCGGTGATGGAAGAGATCAGCCAGGTTTTTTCAACAATTGAAAAAGATCCTGCGGTCCGGGCGGTTGTCTTTACCGGGTCCGGGCAGGCCTTTATTTCCGGGGCCGATATCAAGGAAATCCTGACCGTTGACTCCGCGAAAAAAGGAGAAACAATTACCGGCCGCGGGCAGGAGATCCTGAACAGGATTGAAAAATTAGAGAAGCCGGTGATCGCGGCGATCAACGGATGGTGCCTTGGGGGCGGTCTGGAATTGGCGATGGCTTGCCACATCCGGGTCGCGTCGGATCGGGCCAGGTTTGGCCAGCCGGAGATCAACCTTGGGATTATTCCCGGTTTTGGCGGAACCCAGAGGCTCCCCCGGATTGTCGGACGGGCCAAAGCGACGGAACTTATTCTAACGGGGGATATGATTACCGCTCCTGAAGCCAAGGCGATTGGCTTGGTCAATAAAGTGGTTCCGGATGCCGAGCTGATTAAACAGTCTGTCGGCGTCGCTAAAAAAATTGTTCAAAAGGGCGGGTTAGCCGTCCAGAGCGCTTTGCGCGCCATCGCGGCAACATGGGACAAATCACTTTTGGAGGGCCTTCGGGAGGAATCAAAACTTTTCGGAGAACTTTGTGAGACGGCCGATATGAAGGAAGGCCTGAGCGCATTTGTTGAAAAACGCCAACCCAAATTTCAGGGCAAATAAATCGAGCCCTTTCAGTGCGGGCTGACGCAATCTTATATTTTAATTGGGTTGTCTAATCGGGAGAAAATCATGGATTTTAATTTTACGGAAGAACAGAACATGCTCCGGGACATGGTGAAGAAATTCACCGACAAGGAGATCAAACCGATAGCCGCGAAGATTGACCATGATAAAGAGGTGCCGATGGATTTATTGAAAAAGGCCGCGGAACTGGGTTTTTTCGGAATTCCGTTTTCGGAAAAATACGGCGGCGCCGGGATGGGAGAGTTCGGATACTGCGTCATGCTCGAAGAGCTTTCCCGGGGTTGCGGGTCGACGACGGTGACGATCGGCGCGAGCGTCAGCCTCTGCGGCATGTCCCTTTATGTCGGAGGGACAGAGGAGCAGAAGCAGAAATACCTGACACAGATCATTCAGGGGAAAATGATCGGTGCTTTCGGCCTGACGGAACCGCAGGCCGGATCGGACGTAGCGCATATTCAGACTACCGCAGTCAAGGACGGAAATGACTTTGTAATCAACGGGACCAAACTCTGGATTACAAACGGAAATTTCGCGGATGTGGTCATTGTCTACGCCTCGACTGACAAGGCGCTGGGAGCCCATGGAGGAATTACCGGATTTATCGTAGAGAAGGGGTACAAGGGATTTTCAGTCGGCAAGATCGATGACAAAATGGGGATCAAGGGCTCCGGAACGGCGGAGCTGATATTTCAGGATATGCGGGTCCCCAAGGAAAATGTGCTGGGGCAGTTCGGCGCCGGGTTTGTTACGGCTATGAAAGTGCTTGATCTCGGACGCGTCAGCCTCGCGGCCGGTTGTATCGGTGCCGCCAAGGAGCTTCTTTCTCTTTCTATTAATTTCTCTAAAAAACGGGTTCAGTTCGGACAGCCGATCGCGAAGTTTGAAGCGATTCAATGGATGTTGGCTGAAATGGCCGCTGAAATCTACC
>DATNMI010000086.1:0-2310 GCA_035602375.1 Nitrospiria bacterium
ATCTCCGACCTATGAACATTTCAAGCTCTTTTTCAACCCGGAAGCTGTTTTTTATTCGACAAGCGATATTATTACAACGTGTACCGGAGGATCTGGTTGTCCTTCTTTCGTGATCGAACAACATGATATCCGATGGTCTGAATATACCTTTAAATTTGGTGGATCGGCCCGGTATTATGTGTGGGGGCCCTATGGCGGGGTCAAAGTTTCTTTTGTGAACGCACAGGAGACTGCTCCAGTATTTGGTACTGGCGACATCAGCGAAGTTGACAATATCGGTCTTTTTTTCGGGGCCAAATTTTATCTGGATCCTCGTGGAAAGGCATTTTTGTACGGAGAATTCGGGGGCGGGGATAGCGATTATTTTACAGTCGGTCTCCGCTCTCGTTTTTGACGGGGGTTGCCATGAAATCTTTAAAAAGAGGCCGGGTCATTCTCTCAATCGTAGTTACAGGAATGCTTATGGGCGGTTTATGGGGATGTTATCCCAGGCATACCAGCCTGATGTTCGACTACCGATACCCGGCAATGCCCTATGACTATTATGATGATTATCCCTACTATTATGGCTATCCGAGATATTACTATGGCCCTTATTACTACCCTTGGTACTATGGCTCATACTCTTACAGACCTTACTACAACCCCTATTTTTCGCCAGGGCCTTCTTCTCCGGGGCACCGTCAATTGAAATAAGCGTGAGGATCTAATTTGTTACTCTGCCTATTTTCTTGAACTTTTCATATCGGAGCCGGGTCCGCTCTTCCGGGGAGATTCCTTCAAGGACAAGGAGGTTAGACTCAAAACATTTCGCGCAGGCCTCCGCCATTTCACGCGGATTCCGATGGGCACCGCCAAGCGGCTCCAGGAGGATTTCATCAATCACTTTTAACTGGTAGAGGTCCTGCGCTGTCATTTTCAAGGCTTCCGTCGCTTCCTTGGTCTTTCCCGCCTCCTTCCAGAGAATTGCCGCGCATCCTTCGGGGGAAATCACCGAATAGATCGCATGCTCCAGCATGATGACCCGGTCGGCGACCCCAATGGCCAGCGCACCGCCGCTTCCCCCCTCGCCGATGATAATTGATATGATCGGCACCCGAAGCCGGGACATCTCAAAAAGGTTCCTCGCAATGGCTTCCGACTGGCCCCGTTCTTCGGCCCCGATGCCAGGGTAGGCGCCGGGCGTATCAATCATGGTGAATACCGGGAAATTGAATTTCTCCGCCATACGCATTAACCGGAGCGCCTTGCGGTATCCTTCCGGGTTAGGCATGCCAAAGTTTCTCTGCACCCTTTCCTTAAGCGTTTTCCCCTTCTGATTTCCGATGTAAACGACCGACCTACCCCTGAATTTGGCCAGTCCTCCGATGATCGATTGGTCATCTCCGGAGAGCCGGTCACCGTGCAATTCGATGGCCGATTCAAAAACAACCTTGATATAATCCTGAAACGAGGGGCGGAGGATATGGCGGGCCACCTGCACTTTTTGCCAGGGCGTCAGCCTGGAATAAATATCAAAGAGAACCTGCCTCGATTTTTTCTGAAGGCGGGAGACTTCTTCCTGCGTTTTTGCGTCCTGGCTCGGGCTCTCCTTAAGCGTGTTGATCCGGTCGTCGAGCTCTGTCAGTGGTTTTTCAAAATCAAGATAATCAGCCACGCATGTTCCTTAATCTGTTACACGTTTGTTACGAGGACATTCTCTTTGCCGAACAACCGTTCCAGCTCTTCCAGGGCTTCGCCATGGGGAGCGAGCGAATAGCGCTCTCCCACTGAGAAGGTATATTCTTTTTTCATCGGAGTGGAAAGCTTTACATAAACTATTGCGCTACCCGGGTATTTTACCAGTAAATCCCTCAAGGTGGCAATGTCTTCTTCTGTGTGAAAATCCGAATTCATGGAGATTTCCACCTTGAGATGTTGACGGGGGATTTCTTGAAGAATTTCCAAGCGGGTCAATTTCAGCTTGATTCCCTTTTCCCCTTTGTCAATCGTGCCTGAAAAAATCAGCGGCTGGTCTGAATCGAGGAGACGGGAGGCCGACTTATAGAGTTCCGGGAACACTATCCCTTCCACCGTTCCCGAGAGGTCTTCAATCCTGAGGTAGGCCATCGGGTCTCCCTTTTTCGTTCGTGTCACCTTCTTTGAACTAATCAGTCCAGCCATCCTGACCTCGGCGCCATCCTCTTTTTCGTCGAGGGCGGCGGAGTCGGCGAGGAAATATCTCTGAATCTCCTTTTCGAACCGGGAGAGGGGATGGCTTGAGAGATAGAACCCAAGGCTCTCCTTTTCATGTTTTAAAAGGGTCTGTTC
>DATNMI010000089.1:0-2086 GCA_035602375.1 Nitrospiria bacterium
CCCCCCTACCGTAAAGTGGGCGCCGGGCGGTTGAATCCGGAAAAGAAGAGGGCGGCTGCCCGTCATGAGGTTAGTTTGAGTTTGAAGGAAATTCTGGAATGGAGCCGGGAACTCCTGATCCCCGGAGGAAAGATCAACTTCGTCTTCCCGTCAGACCGGTATGACGAGGTAACCGATTGGATTGAGCTTTATGGTTTGAACATCATCGAAATGGAAGAGATTATTCGAAAAAAGAACTCCATCCGCCTGTTCCATGTATCAGCCGGGAGTTAGGGGGCAGGGTACAGGGGATAAGGGTGTCAGAGTATAGGAGTGTAAGGTCCAGAATCAAAACAACGGAGTAAGCAAAGGACCGGGGTTGATTGTTCCCTACGCCCTGTCCCCTGCACCCTTATACTCCTGCCCCCTGCCTTTTAATACCCTGATCCTGGTCCCATCAAACTCATAAAAGAATCCAGCGACGGCAAATTCAAATACGGGTTATGCTCTTTTTCTTCTTCGATGGTCGAAGAGGGAGAATGACCATAATCATGCCCCGGATAGATCACCGACGCCTTGGGAAGCTCCATGACACGGGTCGTGAGGCTCCGGTACATCTCTTCCGGCGATCCCCCCGGCAGATCACACCGCCCGATACTCCCGACAAAAAGGGTGTCGCCTGTCATGACCGAACCATCGACCTGAATCAGACAGCTTCCGGGAGAATGCCCGGGGGTATGAATGAACTTGAAAACCATTTTTGACAATTCAATCATCTCGCCATCGTTTAGTTCAATGTCGGCGGGAGGAGGGGTGAAATGTTTCAGATATTTGGCATCGGCGACATGAATGGCGATTTTTGCCCCGGTCGCCGCCTTGATATCTTTATTGGCGCCGGAATGATCAAAATGACAATGGGTATTTAAGATATATTTGATGTTGATCTTGGCTTTACGGGCCGCCTCCAGGATTTTGGGCCCTTCAAACCCCGGATCGACCACCACCCCATCGCCCGATGAAGGGTCGCCAATGAGGTAGCAGAAATTCTGCATACTGCCAACTTGCAACTGATGAATATGAAATGGATGGTTCATGGAAGGAAATTATACCAGACTGACCCGCGCTGATCTAGAAATGATTGACAATAAAGGCCCTTTCGTTTAAATTCTAGGTTCGCTTACGGTCCCATCGTCTAGTGGCCCAGGACGCTGGCCTCTCACGCCGGAGACACGGGTTCGAAACCCGTTGGGACCATTTCCGATCAATTGGGGGCTTTCGCAAACCCCGCTCAATGCCCCCAATCCCCGGCTCGCACTGGCAAAGCCAGTTGCTTCACCCACTTGCTTGCGGGGGACGGAGTCATTCCGCAACGGAGCCAGGCTTTTATTCTTCATACTTTACCCCCATTACAAGCCTAATGCGCTCTAATTTTTCCCGTAAATCCATCACTTGACCCCTTTTACCTCTTAACTGACCCCTTTTAAAAATAAAAATTACTCAGTTTCGATGAATTTATCTGAGAGGAAATGACTGGTAAACCAGTCGTGCAGGACGATATTGAGGAGGGAACTCTGAATCTTCGATCCGCCGCTGTAGGCAATGAAGCCCAGCGTCTTGAACTTATTCAGGAAGAAACTGAGTCGTGACCGATAAGAACCCGGGACAACGGTATTCGTACCGTCAATGTTGTCCCCTTGCCTGTGGATCCTCTGAGACTAAGCGTACCATCAAGGGCTAGGGTGCGCTCTCGCATGCCGATTATGCCAAGCGAATTAGAGCTCCAGATCCGCTTCTTGGCAATCCCCTTCCCGTTGTCATTCACAATCAAAACAATATAATTTGTTCTCTTTACCAAAGTAATCATCGCCCTGGAAGCGTTAGCATGCCGAGCAATATTCGTGAGGGCCGCCTGGGCGATCCGGAAAATAGCGACACTCCCTGCGCGGTCAAACTTGGCTTTCCCCATATTCGTCTCAAACGTGCATGGTATTCCAGTATGTTTTTTGAATTCCCGCGCTTCCGATTTCAAGGTCTTCACCAGGCCCAGCTCTTCCAAAACGCCCGGTCGCAATTCATCCGCAATTCTTCGGACCGACTGGATCATGGT
>DATNMI010000094.1:0-5432 GCA_035602375.1 Nitrospiria bacterium
ACGTCCACGATGGATCCGGGCGAGGTCTGCGAGCTGCACCGCAAAAACAGCTACGACTTGATCCTGCTCGATCTTCTGATGCCCGGCATGGACGGATTCCAGGTGATGGAGGGGCTGAAGGAAATCGAACTGGACGGCTACCTTCCTGTCCTCGTGATTACCGTCGAACCTGGTCACAAGCTGCGCGCGTTGAAAGGCGGGGCGAAGGATTTCATCAGCAAGCCGTTTGAGCTGGCCGAGGTGCTTGCGCGCGTACACAATATGCTGGAAGTGCGCCTGTTGCACAAGGAATTGCACAATTACAACGACGTGCTGGAAAAGCGAGTGCGGGAAAGGACCGCCGACCTTCAGGAAAGCCATCTGGAAACCATTTTCACGATTGAAAAGTCGAAAAAGGCCTTAATAGAATCGGAATTGAAATTTCGCTCTCTTGTCGAATCGGCCAGCGAAGCGATCATTTTGGCAAATAGTTCAGGAGAAATTATTTTTTGGAATAAAGGAGCCCAAATGATTTTTGGTTATACCGAAGGTGAAATCATGGGCAAACCGCTCGTTGTCTTATTGCCTGAAAGATACCGGGATGGTCACCAAAAAAGTTTGAAGCGGCTGCAAGAAACCGGGGATTCCCGTTTGAAGGGGAAAACAGTTGAAATGGAGGGTTTAAGGAAAGAGGGTGAGGAATTTTCACTGGAAATTTCTATGGCCACCTGGAAAACAGAAAAAGAAAGATTTTACAGCGGGATTATCCGTGATATTACCGTTCGTAAAAAAGCGGAAGAAGAACTGAAGGATAGCCAGGAGAGAAATCAGCTGCTGCTTAATTCCACGGCAGAGGCCATTTACGGCCTGGATATGGATGGTCGCTGCACCTTTTGCAATCAATCCAGCCTGCGTATCTTGGGTTACGCCCGTGCCGATGACCTGATTGGTAAAAATATGCACCTGTTGATTCACCACACCAAGCCGGATGGAACTCCCTTTCCGGAAACGGAGTGTAAGATATACCGGGCCTTTCGAAACGGAAAAGGGGTTCATGTTTCTGATGAAGTTCTCTGGCGTGCCGACGGAAGTTCTTTTCCTGCCGAATATTGGTCTTATCCAATTTTCAAGAATGGGATTTTAATCGGCTCCGTGATGTCGTTTCTAGACATCACCAACCGAAAGCAGGCCGAATATTTGGTTCATCATATGGCTTATTATGATATCCTGACCGGCTTTCCCAACCGGCACTTTTTTCACGATCTTCTTGAAAAAGCGATTTCTCAAAGCCAACAGAAAGGAAGGTCGGTGGCGATTCTCCTTTTGGATCTTGATCGATTTAAGGAAATTAATGATACGCTTGGCCATCATCGCGGCGACCTTCTATTGAAAAATGTCGGTATCCGTTTAAAGGAAGCGGTATTCACCACAGACACCGTTGCACGCCTTGGAGGGGATGAATTTGGAATCTTATTATCAATGGCATCATCTGACGATGCCAGGTTAGTAGCCAATAAAATTCTAAAAGTTCTGGAGGAACCTTTTGAAGTTGAGGGGTTGCCGGTTGTGGTAGAGACCAGTATCGGCATTGCTCTTTATCCTGATCATGGTTCAAATGCCGATACCCTTATCCAAAGAGGAGATGTGGCGATGTATGCCTCGAAAAAAGGGAAAATCGGCTTTGTCCTCTATAATTCCGAACTGGATCAATACAGCCCAAGACGCCTTGCCCTGATGGGAGAGTTACGGCACGCAATAGAGAACCAACAGTTATTTCTTCATTACCAGCCGATCATTGATCTTCGAACCCGGCGCATCTGCGGGGTGGAATCTCTGGTGCGTTGGAACCACCCCAAACATGGGATTATTCCGCCGGTTCAGTTTATCCTTCCTGCGGAACAGACCGGGTTGATTAAACCTTTGACAAAATTTGTTCTCCAGGAGGCAATCCAACAGTGCCTGGCCTGGGCCAGATATGGAAAAAACATCAGCATGGCAGTTAATCTTTCCGTCCGAAATCTTCAGGATCCTCTTCTCATCTCTCAGATGATACCAATGATTCACTCCCATGGGATTGAACCGTCTCTGTTGAATTTTGAAATTACCGAAACCGCCATTATGACGAATGTTGAGAGTGTCGTGAAGACAATTAGTCTTTTAAATCATGAAGGGGTAAACTTCTCCATTGATGACTTCGGGATTGGGTACACTTCTCTCAGTTATTTAAAGAAACTGGCTGTAAAATCGATCAAAATTGACCAGTCTTTCATTAAAACCATGCTCACCAATCAAGAAGACCATCTCATTGTACGTTCAACAATTGATTTAGCGCATAGTCTGAATCTGAGGGTCATCGCAGAAGGGGTGGAGGATCAAGAGACCCTGGAAAAGCTGATTGCTATAGGCTGTGATGAGGCACAGGGTTATTTCATCTGTCGCCCCATTCCTGCAGAAGATTTACTTCGCTGGACCAATGAATCACCTTGGGGTTTGGCTTAAAGACGGGGCAGGGTCCCCTCCAAACCAATTCTCTTTTATGGCTGGGATTCTCACCCCCTAGATTACCCAGCATAGCCAAGCCCCAACTGTCTCCTGATCCCATCGGGATAAAAGCAGGACTGAATTTCACCATTTCTAAAATAAGCCGTTGAGAGAATTTTCAGAAGAGTGTAAATTATAGTTAAGCAATTTATTTAATTTTTGGTAAAACTTAATTAGTAGTTTACTAAGCTACGACTGCCCATCTCATCAAATATATATCTTGGCTCACTACTGTCCCAACGTTTAACATTGGGACAGTAGTGAGCCAGCCTGTGGTATGGAGGTAGATGAAGCCTCAACGCCCCATTACACCCATTACAGACAAAAAACTCTCTCCGATTGGCAGACCCCATTTTACCCGGAGGAGGCCGCGTTCAGAATGGTCGACAACGCGTGCCGCTTAGGTCATGCTCCCCTTGGAAAAGTCAAAACGAATTGATCCTGATACCGAGTAGCGGGCTGCCCTCGAGCAGATGGCCCGCGATGGGGTCAACCAGTTGCCCGTTACCCGGGATCACCAGGTTATCGGCATATTAAGCCGGGAAAATGTCATAACTTTCCTGCGGGCGTTCCAGGAATCGGGAACATAACTGATATAACGATGGAAACCAGGAGACCCTAAATGAAACGCTCAACAGAGGTTACTACGCTGTTCCTGGATATCGGGGGCGTGTTGCTCACGAACGGCTGGGACCATCATGCCCGCAAACGGGCGGCGACAACCTTCAACCTGAAGTGGGCCGAGATGGAGGATCGGCATCACCTGAACTTCGACACCTACGAGAGGGGAAACCTTACGCTGGAAGAATATTTAGGACGGGTGGTCTTCTACCAAAAGCGATCATTCACACAGGCTCGGTTTCGGCGCTTCATGTTCGCGCAATCAAAGCCTTACCCCGAGATGATCAAGCTGATGTGCCAGCTCAAGGTCCGGTACGGGCTGAAGATCGCCGTGGTCAGCAACGAAGGCCGCGAACTGAATGCGTATCGGATTTGCAAGTTCAAGCTGGACAGTTTGGTGGATTTTTTCATTTCCTCCTGCTTCGTCCACATCCGCAAGCCCGACGCAGACATCTTTCGGCTTGCGCTGGATATCGCACAGGCGCCGGCCCGGCAGATCGTCTATATCGAAAACACCCAGATGTTCGTCCAGATCGCGGAAGGGTTGGGGATTCGAAGCATTCTTCACACGAAATACAGGTCCACCTGTGAACAACTCGCTTCGTTCGGATTGCAGAATGACGGAGGAGTCATCCATGAATCCCGCTAACCCACATATCCTGACGATCAATGGCGGCTCATCGAGCATCAAGTTTGCGCTGTTCGAGGCCGGTGAATCGCTCCGACGGATTCTGGAGGGCGGGATTGAGCGGATTGGACTGCCGAAGGCTACCTTGCGTGTAAAAGGCTTGAATCAGGCGGACAACTTTTCGCGGTTAGTGGCGGCGCCAGATTACACCGTGGCGGGGAGCGCTCTGATCGATTGGATCGAAGAACGCAGCGGGCGTGATGCATTGACTGCGGTGGGGCATCGCGTGGTGCATGGCGGGCCGAAGTATAACAAGCCGGAGCGAATCACTGCGGAAATGATTGAGGAACTGCGCCGTTTTAGTCCGTTCGATCCGGAGCATTTGCCGGAGGAGATCCTGTTGGCCGAGGCGTTTCATCGCCGATTTTCTGACCTGCCCCAAGTGGCGTGTTTCGACACAGCTTTTCACCATGACCTGCCCCGCGTGGCTCAGTTGTTGCCGATCCCGCGCCGCTACGGAGCGCAGGGGGTGCGGCGGTACGGGTTTCACGGGTTGTCGTATGCGTTTCTAATGGAGGAACTGGCCCGCCTGGCCGGCACGGAACCGGCACAAGGCAGGGTCATCCTCGCCCACCTGGGGAATGGCGCAAGCTTGGCAGCAGTTCATCGCGGCAAGCCCGTGGATACGAGCATGAGTTTTACCCCGACAGCCGGGGTGCCGATGAGCACCCGCTCAGGCGATCTCGATCCCGGACTGTTTTGGTATCTGGCTCGGACCGAGGGCCTGGATGCGAAACGATTCAATGAGATGGTCAATTTCCAGTCCGGGCTGCTCGGCGTGTCAGAGACAAGTTCCGACATGCGTGACTTGCTCGCGTGTGAAACGCAGGACGTCCGGGCGGCTGAAGCGGTCGCTCTGTTTTGCTACCAGGTTAAGAAATGGATCGGCGCATTCGCGGCGGCGTTGGGGGGACTGGACACGCTGGTGTTCGCTGGCGGTATCGGAGAGAATGCGTCGGCGGTCCGCGCCCGGATTTGCGATGGGCTGAAATTCCTTGGAATCGAAATCGAAGAAAAGCAAAACGAGGCGAATGAGGGCGTGATTTCCTCGGCGACCAGCCGGGTTGCCGTTCGCGTCATTTCCACGGACGAAGAACTGATGATAGCCAAGACAGTCTGCCGCGTTCTCGGCCTTGCCTGAAAGAAAGAGGATTAAACCATGAAGACAAAAACCCTTTCCCCGGAATTGCTCCACAAGATGGATGCCTACTGGCGCGCCGCCAACTATCTGTCGGTTGGCCAAATTTATCTCTACGACAATCCTCTGCTGAAGCGGCCGCTGACGCTTGCGGATGTGAAGCACATGCTGTTGGGACACTGGGGCACGACGCCCGGGCAGAACTTCATTTACGTACATTTGAACCGAGTCATCAAAAAATACGACCTCAACATGATTTACGTCTCCGGCCCCGGGCATGGCGGTCCAGCCGTCGTGTGCAACACCTATCTAGAAGGCACTTACAGCGAGATCTATCCGAATATCAGCCAGGATGAGGCCGGGCTTCGGAAGCTCTTTCTCCAGTTTTCGTTTCCCGGAGGGATTCCCAGTCACGCTTCACCGGAGACGCCCGGTTCAATCCATGAGGGAGGCGAACTGGGCTAT
>DATNMI010000102.1:0-2990 GCA_035602375.1 Nitrospiria bacterium
AAACGCGCTATGGGAGGCCCTGGCGCTGATTGAAATAAAACTGGAATAGAAAAAAGGAGGGAATGCGTGATCACGCATATTGTTTTATTCAAATTGAAAGATGCCGCTCCCGCCGTCATCCTGAAAACGCGCGATGTATTGCTCAACATGAAGGGAAAAATCCCGGTTCTGAAACATCTCGAAGTGGGGACCGATGTCCTCCGCTCCGAGCGGTCTTATGATCTGGCCCTGGTTTCGCGATTTGATTCCCTGGCCGATCTGAAGGTTTATCAGGAGCACCCCGTTCACCAGGAGGTCTTGAAGTATATGGCGGGGGTCAGGGAGCATTCCGCCGCAGTCGATTTTGAAGGCAGGGGGTAGTTAGAGGACAGAGGGGTAGGGGATAGGGTGTAGGGGTGTGAGGGGATAAGGGTACAGGGAACAGGGTGCAGGGGATAGGGGGGTAAGGAATAATATACCGGTCCAATACCTCTTGGTTATTTTCGAATCTGTTCGCTACCCCCTACACCCTACACCCTGCCCCCTGCACTATTTACTCTTAAATTGAGACTGTGTTACACTCCCTTTTGCGGGGGGTTTTAATTTTAAACAGGAGGTTTCCTCATGAGCATGAGGGGAAGAATCGCCACCTATCCCAACGGGGTGCAGTTGTTAAAATGGCCTCATAAAGAAGAGCCGACGCGGGAGTCGGTGGAGTCTGAAATGAAGCGTTTTGGATATCAGGTTTATGATTTTCAGACTGTTGACCCCTGGTTTGAACGGAGCCGGCACGCGCATGATCTGGCCGAAATCCGGGGAGCCGTTTCCGGCGTGATTACTTTTCATTTTGATGAATATCCGGTTACGCTCGAAGCGGGAGATATCCTTCTGGTGCCGGGGGGGATCCCCCATGAAGTAATTGTTCATGGCGCAAGACCGTTTTCAGCCTTTAAAGGTTCCCAAACCGGGAAACGGAAAGTCACAGAATATGGAGACGGCCAGGGAAGCGTGGAAGACCTGGCCCGCTCCAGAAAATAGCCCCGATGTTCCACTTTATAGTCCTTGATTTGGACGGCACGATCGAGGACAGCCGGGTCGACATGGTCGCCTCGGTTCAACGGGTCAGATCAGCCTTTGGGCTTCCTCTCCGCAACGAAAACAACATCGTTCCCTGGCTTAGTCAGGGAATGGACTCGCTTTACATCAATTGCTTTGACGACTATGTCGACAGCGAACATGATGAGCCCCGTATCCTGGAGGTTCAGGAGGCGTACCTCGCTGATTATCTGGGGAATGTGGCCAGGGAAACCCGGCTCTACGAAGGCATGAGCCGCGCCCTGGATGAGCTTTCAAAAATTGGAAAGCTCGCGGTCGCAACCAACAAGCCCGAAAAAATCACCCGCCGCCTTCTGGAAGAGCTTGGCGTAAACGGCTATTTTAGCGCTGTGGTCTGCGCCGACACGGTGGGAGAATTGAAGCCGTCCCCGCTCCTTCTCAAGCGGGCGTCGGAGCTGACCGGGTATGATGCCTCGTCCGGAAAAAGTTTCATGATCGGGGATTCGGCGGGCGATATCCGAATGGGAAAGGACTTCGGCGCGGTGACGATCTGGTGTTCGTGGGGATATGCCAGGGAGCCGGGGATCAAGCCCGACCGGACGGCCTGGAAGCCGATAGAACTCCCCGGAATCGTCAAGAATTTCCTGTAAAGCCGCGCTAAAAACTCGCAGAGCTCGTAGCTCAAAGCTCGAAGGAAAAAAAGGCAGTTCGAAGCTGGAAGCTGAAAGCTCATAGGAAATGATAAAGATATTTTTGTTTTGAGTATTTACCATTGAGCCTTGAGCTTTTTTTAAAATGAAAGTTCCGTGGACAAATAGATTCTCAGATTGCAGGTCTTTCCGCTTTCAAAGCAGTCGGTTCCTTTGGTCCCCGCGTTCAAGTTGAATTTTCCCTGAATGGTGGCAAGAACCGGGAATGACAGACTGAGGCTTTCTCCCCAGCCCAGTTCCGCTCCGGAGGCAAGCACGCCGGGAACGTCGGAAACCCCGCCGTAATCAAAGATGGTATCGGCCTGAAACATGGTTCCGGGGTTGAAAATCTGGAGTTCGTTCAGGGAGGTCACCGGAACGCCGATTCTGATCTCTGCCAGAGAAATGTTCTCTCCCCATTTTTCGTTAATGCCGCTTCCGATAAAATCAAACCGCTTTTCCCTCCAGAACCGCCGGTCCAGCCAGGGGAAATAACCGCCCATGGAGTAATATTCGTTGAGGGGGAACGATCCGGTTTTCGGGGAGTTCCTTCCAAGAATATAGTTGAAATCCGCCGTGTACCCTTTCAGGACCTTGAATTTGAAATTGAATTCCTGCTGAAAATGGACGAGGAACTCATTTCCCATATCGGGGAACCCTCCTCCCAGTTCGGTTTCAAAAAATATTTTCTTTCCGAAAAAATAGTTGATATAGCCGTATTCCAGGAGGACTTTGAGGTACCTTTGGGAACCGGACGAGCCGATCATCGGAACGGAAGAGAGCGCTCCGGCTTGGGAAGAGGTCAACGCGATTCCGCTGGCCTCATTATAGGAAATCCGCGTTCCAAGGATATAGGGAAAATTCCAGTCGAACACGCCGAACCCGTACCTGTTTGCGAGAGCGCTTCCCGCGAGGTCGTTATGCGTTCCGGACTCCAACCGCCTCTCCTGGTCAATCCGGGATAAGGGGATGGAGAGATCGAGCCCCCATTCGTCATACATCAGCTTGAGCGGAGCCGCCGCGCCGGACGTTTGAAGAAGGTCGATGTTCTCGATTTTTTTGGCGGTCCAGTAACGTCCCCGGATGCTGTTGACGGCATCAAGAAAATTAAACCATGTCAGGGAAACATCCAGGTACCGTCCCGGATTTTTATCGGGATTGAAATAATCGAGCACGGCGCCGTTCAGGGAGAGATTGACCCTCTCCCTGTTCTGAAACGCGCTGAGCGCGTAGTCATGGCCGTTGACAGTGTCATATTGATAATCG
>DATNMI010000142.1:0-8857 GCA_035602375.1 Nitrospiria bacterium
ATCCGATATAGCCCAGGGCCTCCTTCACCATCCATTCAAATTGCTCGCGGGAAATTTCCGGGGTGATAATCGGGCTGTTTCCCCGGTCGCATTTAAATTCATCTGAACTCTCAAGATCTGACCCGAAAAGCCGCTCCTGAATTTCGCTGGTTTGATCTTCTCCTTTTTTTTTGAGGGTATCCCAGGGGGTTCCGTCCATCGCTTCCGGGGCCGGGAAATAAATAATTTTGCCGGTTCTCTCCAAATGATCAAACACAATGAAAGTATCGAAGAACATGAGGTAGATGTCGTGGGCGGGGAAAGCCGGTTTTTCCCGGAAGCTGATCTTTTCGAGCCATGGCGCGAGGCCATAACCAAGGTAACCTGCCGCGCCTCCAATAAAAGGGGAAAGCTCCGGAGGGCGGTCTATCCTGAACCGGTCGAGATAGGGGCGAAGGTAGAGAAAGGGATTGCCAAAACAGGTTTGAGGAGGTCCGGAAGGCGTCTGGATGATGATCTCGTTTCCGCGGGCCGAAAAACTCCGGTAGGGAGAGAAAGCTAAAAAGGAGTATCGTCCCGTTTCCGGGTGAGTCCGGGCGCTATCGAGAAAAAGGGAGGGGCCGAGGCCCGCGAGCTTTCTGTAGCAAAGGAAAGGGTCCTCAAAAGGAATCGGATGGACGACGTATGGAAGCGGAGACGGCATGAAAAAATAATTAGGGAGCCGCGGAAATTTCATAGAGAATTTTCGTGATGGCTTCTTCAGGGTTCGGCGCGTTGAGAATCGGACGCCCGATCACAATAAAATCCGCTCCCCAGTCGAGGGCCTGTTTGGGGGTTTCCACCCGTCTCTGGTCGTCTCGTTCCGACCAGGCGGGACGGATTCCTGGAACGACATAGAGAAAGCTGGACCCAAATTCCTTTCTTAGAACGGGAAGCTCCATGGCCGAGGTGATCAATCCCGACATTCCGGCTTCTTTGGCAAGCTTCGCGAGGCGTGTGGAGTGAAATACCAGAGGTCCGGCCAGACCCATTTCCTTTTCCACCATTAATCTGCTGTGGCTGGTAAGAAGCGTCACGGCGAGAATCCTGGGAAGCGGAATCCCCTTCTGGGAGGAAAACTCCTTGCACGACTCAAGACATGTTTTCATCATCTCAATTCCTCCCAGAGCGTGCACGTTGAACATGGCTGCACCGTGCCGGGTGGCCTCGACGCCGGCTTTCGCGACAGTGGCCGGAATGTCATAAAACTTAAGATCGAGAAATATTTTGAATCCGGCCTCCTGAAGATTCGCCAGAATCGCCGGGCCTTCAGCGAGAAACAGCTGGTGTCCGACTTTGATCCAGCGCAGAAAAGGTTTCATGCGCTCCGCCCAGGCCAGCGCCTCTTTGCCTGAATCAACGTCCAGGGCGAGCATGATTTTTTCTTGGGCAACGTTCATCAGAATGAGTCTCCGAAATATATGATTCGACAATGATACAATGTTTTCTTCTAATGTCAACTCTGTTTTCAAGCGCTGCGCGGAAGCGCGAAAGGCTCTCAGCCCGCGGTTATGTTGACCAACCTGGACTTCGGTGTTAGAATAAAATCAAGCGGGAAAGATAGCCATTCACTCATGGTTACCAACATTACCAGATGAAAGGACAAAAAAATGGCCGAAGGGAAAAAAGGAAAATTAAATCCATTCAGGTCCACCATGAAAAAGCTTTCCGACCAGATATCGGGTAGCGACCTTGCCTACGAGAAAAAACTCGAGCAGTATGAATCGGAAATCCATAGGCTTGAAGGCCAGATCTGCGCGATGGAGGAAGACCTTCGACACCTTCATGCTTCGAGAGTTCAACTGGATCAGGCTTACAAACAGAATGAGAAGCTGGTGTCGGTGATCCATGAATCCAAGGAGCAGATCGCGGAGCTGAGGAAGGAAATCGAGAAGCTGACCGCTCCTCCGGCCGCTTACGCTGTTTTTTCAGCGGCCCATGATGATGGAACGGTCGATGTGTTCGTATCCGGAAGAAAGATGAAAGTAAACGTCCATCCGCAGATTCAGGCGGCCAGGCTGAAAAAAGGACAACAGTTGATTTTAAATGACGCGATGAATGTTATCGAAGTCGGCCCCTTTGAACTTCAGGGAGAAGTTGTGAAGGTCAAGGATGTTCTCGAAGGAAACCGGATCGTGGTCTCCCTCCATGCGGACGAAGAGCGGGTCGCGGAACTTGCAGACCCCCTCTTCAAGGAGAAGATCAGCGTAGGCGATCATATTCTGCTTGACCCCCGCTCCGGCTATCTGCTTGAAAAGCTTCCGAAGTCTGAAATCGAAGAGGTGGTTCTGGAAGAGATTCCCGATACGGAATATGGAGATATCGGGGGGTTGAAAGATCAGATCGGCGTTATCCAGGATTCCATCGAACTCCCTTACCTCTACCCGGAGCTGTTTTCGGAACACCATCTGACCCCGCCCAAGGGCATTCTCCTTTACGGCCCTCCCGGATGCGGAAAGACGCTGATTGCAAAAGCGGTGGCCCACTCCATATCGAAGCGGGCGCAGGAAAAGTATGGGAAGGAAGTGAGGAGTTTTTTTCTCCATGTGAAGGGCCCGGAACTTCTCAATAAATATGTGGGAGAGAGCGAGCGCCATATCCGGGAGGTTTTCAAGAAAGCGAAAGAAAAGGCGCAGGACGGCCTTCCGGTGGTGGTGTTCTTTGATGAGATGGATTCCCTTTTCAGAACGCGCGGATCGGGGGTCTCCTCGGATATGGAATCGACGATTGTTCCGCAGTTCCTTTCGGAAATTGACGGTATCGAAAAATTACGGAATGTGATTGTGATCGGCGCCAGCAACCGCCAGGACCTGATCGATCCGGCGATTCTTCGTCCCGGACGCCTCGACATCAAGATCAAGGTGGAGCGCCCGAACCGGGACGCGGCCAAGGATATTTTCGCCAAGTATCTCACTTCCGACCTTCCCTTCCATGAGGAGACGCTGAGAAAGGAGAACGGAGATCGGTCTGCCGGTATCAGACGTTTGATCGACGACGCGGTCGACTTCATGTACCGGACGTCGGAAGACAACAAGTTCCTTGAGGTTACCTACGCCAACGGCGAGAAGGAAACCCTTTACTTCAAGGATTTCTCCAGCGGGGCGATGATCGAGGGGGTGGTCTCCCGGGCAAAGAGATACGCCATCAAGCGGATGATCTCCATTCAGGAGAAGGGGATCAAGCTGGAAGACCTGATCCAGGGGATGAGGGACGAGTTCAAGGAGAACGAAGATCTGCCGAATACGACGAATCCCGATGATTGGGCGAAGATCGCCGCGAGAAAGAGCGAAAAGATCATCCATGTCCGGACTCTCGGAGGAAAGTCGGGAGAGTCAAGGCGGATTGAGAATGTATCCGCAGGCCACTATTTATGAGAAACAGGGTCGTCGGAACCGAGACCGAGTTCGGGATTGTGACGCGCGAAGCCGGATCTTCTGATCCGGTCAATCAGTCCATCCTCCTCGTGGGGAGCTGTCCGGTTCTGCCGTCCCCCGATATTCTGTGGGATTACGAGAACGAAAATCCTCTGAATGACGCGCGGGGTTTCGAAATCGAGGGAGAGAAGGAGCGTCCCGGACCTGAATATAACCGGCTTCTCAATAAACTCCTCTTTAATGGAGGGAGGCTTTATGTGGACGGCGCGCATCCGGAATACTCCTCTCCCGAATGCCTTTCCCCCCGTGAATTGGTGGCCTATGAAAAGGCGGGAGAACGGATTCTTGACCTTTGCCGGGAAACTTGCGACCGGATCAGCCGGAAAGAGAACGGTACCGTTTTATACAAGAATAATACCGACGGAAAAAGCAACAGCTACGGTTACCACGAGAATTACCTGGTAGAACGCGCGGTCTCTTTTGAAGCCATCGCCCGCGCGTTGATCCCGTTTTTGATTACGCGCCAGGTCTATACCGGAGCCGGCAAGGTGGGAGGGGAAAACCGCTCTGAACCGGTTGAATACCAGATTTCCCAGCGCGCCGATTTTTTTGAGGCTCTGATCGATCTGAACACCATGGTCAAGCGTCCGATCATGAATACGAGGGATGAACCCCACGCGGAATCGTCCAAATACCGGCGCCTTCATGTCATCGTGGGCGATTCCAACATGTCGGAGGTCAGCACCTTTCTCAAAATAGGAACAATGATGCTGGTCCTTTCGGCTATTGAGGAGGGGGTCGATTTTGGTATTGCGGTTGAAAATCCGGTAAAAGTCCATAAGGCCGTTTCACGCGATCTGACCCTGAAAAAAAAATACCGGCTCGCCGGAGGCGGGGAGATGACCGCGCTGGAGATTCAGAAAGTCTACCTGGAAAAGACGTCCGCCATTTTTGAAAACGGGAAGGATTCTCCTCCATTCGCGAAGGAGGTTCTCGAAAAATGGAAATCCGTTCTCTCCGGGCTTGAATCGGACCCAGACCAGCTTTCCACGGAGCTGGACTGGCTGATCAAACGACAGATGATCGCATCTTATATTTCCAAAAAAGGATATGGCTGGAAAGACCCGAAGATTTTTATGTTGGACCTTCAATACCATGATATTTCTCCGGAAAAAAGTTTGTATCATCACCTGGAAAAGGACGGGTTCGTCAAACGGATGGTTACGGATAACGAGATCAGCCGGGCGATGGAAAGTCCTCCCGCCGGTACCCGGGCTTACTTCAGGGGCAATTGCCTCAGAAAATTTCCAAAGGAGATTTACGCCGCTAGCTGGACATCCGTTCTCTTCGATGTGGGGGAAGAGAATGTGAAGCGGATTCCGCTGATGGACCCGTTCCGGGGAACCCAGGAACTGGTGGAAAAGATATTTGAGTCGTCTCATTCCGTGAAGGATTTGTTGAGTAATCTCGTTCGAAGCGCATAGCATAAAGCCCGAGGTTGTTTCCATTCTCGAGCTTTCGGCGATGAAACAGGGAGGGGGTGATTGATATGGCCAAACAGGAAAAAAAGCAGGAGAAGAAAAAAGAGTCCGCGGACCGCAAGGAGGAAGCTTCCGCTCCCAACGCGGCTGTGGTAGAGAAGGGGAAGAAGATCAAGGATGATCTTGACAAGCTGATGGACAAGATCGACGATGTGCTGGAAGAAAACGCGGAAGAATTTGTGAAGAACTATGTCCAAAAGGGAGGAGAATAAAATTGAGCCTCGAATTGGATCAACAAGGTTCCAGCTTCTTTCAGTTCCTTTCAAGGAATTATCCGCAATTGCTGAGCCGGTCTGAAGCTTTTCCGGAGCATGGGGGTGGGCCGTCGCCGACGTTTCCGCACGGCACAACCATTCTGGCGCTGAAGTGCGAAAGAGGCGTGGTGATCGCGGGAGACCGGAGGGCGACCGAAGGGCACCAGATTGCCGACCGGACCATGAAAAAGATTTTCAAGACCGATGAAAGCTCCGCGGTGGGGATTTCAGGCGCGGCCGGGCCCTGTATGGAGCTGGTGAAGCTGTTCAAGACGGAAATTGAGCATTACGAAAAGCTCGAAGGAGCTGCCCTTTCCCTTGAAGGTAAGGCCAACAAACTGGGAGAAATGGTTCGGGCCAACCTCGCGATGGCCTTTCAGGGGCTGGTGGTGATTCCCATCTTCGCCGGTTATGATTATAAAAAAGATGAAGGCAGGATTTTTAAATATGACATCACAGGAGGCCGGTACGAGGAGGCCGAGTATTACAGCACGGGATCCGGCGGAAAAGACGCCAAAAACACGATCAAGAAGCTCTACCGGAAAGGCCTCCCTGAAGAGGAGGCGATGAAAATCGCGGTTGAGGCCTTGTACGATGCGGCCGAAGAAGACTCGGCAACGGGAGGTCCGGACCTGATCCGGGGGATATTCCCCATCGTGACGCTGATACGCAAAAATGAAATGGTGGAAGTGACGGACGACCGGGTCCGCGGAATGGCTGAGTCGATCGTCGAATCAAAAAGGGAGCGTTAATTATGGCACTGCCCTATTATGTTTCACCCGAACAGATCATGCAGGACAAGGCTGAGTATGCCAAGAAAGGGATTGCCAAGGGGCGGTCGCTGGTAGTCCTTGAATATGGCGACGGCGTTCTTTTTGTGGCGGACAACCCCAGCAGTTCCCTGAACAAGATATCCGAAATCTATGATAATATCGCATTTGCGGGAGCCGGGAAATACAGCGAATTTGAGAACCTCCGGAAAGCCGGGATTCGGCATGCCGATCTGAAAGGGTATATGTACAGCCGCGAAGACGTGACGGCCAAATCGCTGGCCAACTCCTATTCCCAGTCGATCGGAACGATTTTTAGCCAGGAGGTAAAACCGCTTGAGGTGGAAATCCTCGTGGCGGGGGTATCGGAAGAGGGAAAAGGGAATGAAATTTACCGGATCGATTTTGACGGAAGCATCAACGTGGAAAAAGGTTTTACGGTTATCGGAGGAAAATTCGAAGAAGTTAAAAACGAGATTAAGAACCGGTTCTCGGCCGATCAGCCTCTGAAAAAGGCTTTTCAAATGGCCCTCGGTGCGCTGGAAGCGGTCAGCAGCCAGAAACTTCCGCCGTCCGGCGTCGAGGCGGCCGTTCTTGACAGGAAGAGGCAGGGCCGGAAATTCAAGAGGCTTTCGGTGGCCGAAATCACGGAAATCTCCACGGGTTAATTTGACCGGAGCAGCGGGATGAAGAACAGAATCTTTGGTCTTGAGAACGAATATGGGTTGATATTCTCGCCCAATGGACGGATCTATCTCCCGCTTGAGAAAGTGCTCGGCTACATTTTCGAGGGACTGATTCCGAACAGCTGGCCGTCTAATGCTTTCCTTCCCAACGGCGCCCGTTTCTATCAGGATACGGGCTGTCATCCCGAATACTCAACCCCTGAATGCGGAAATCCTTTCGACCTGATTGTTCATGACAAGGCGGGCGAGCGTCTGCTCGAATCGTGTCTTCCGGAGGCCGAAAAGCGGCTCAAGGAAGAAGGGTTGTCTGGAGATATCTTCATTTTCAAAAATAATACCGACTCCATGGGGAACACCTACGGCTGCCATGAAAACTACCTGATGGTCCGCGACGTTGATTTCTGGAAGGTGACGGAACAGCTGATTCCCTTCTTTGTGACCCGCCAGATTTACACCGGATCCGGAAAGGTTCTAAAGATTTCCGGGCGGGGACACTATTTTATTTCCCAACGGGCGCAACATATCCATGAAAAGACCTCTTCTTCCACGACCTCCTCGCGGAGCATCATCAATACCCGGGACGAACCGCATGCGGATGCGGAAAAATACAGGAGACTTCACATAATAGTGGGCGATTCCAACATGTCGGAATATACGACCTATCTAAAGACCGGCGTGACATCGCTGGTCCTTTCGATGATTGAGGCCGGATTCGGGGTCGTGGGTCTGGAACTGGACGATCCTGTCAAGGCGATTCGGGAGATTTCGAGGGACATTACACTCAAAAAGAAGGTCAGACTTGAAAACGGCAAGGAATATACGGCCATTGAGATCCAGCGGTTTTACCTTGAAAAGGCCCAGGAGTATCTTGACCATGGCGACGCTACTCAGGAAGAGATTGAAATCCTCCGGAACTGGAGCCGGACTCTCGACCTTCTGGAAGACGAGCCGAGAAAATTGTCCAGAGAGATCGACTGGGTGACGAAGCTGACCTTGATGGAAAATTTCATTTCCAGGAAGGGGATTTCCTGGGAGGACCCCAAAATCGCGCTGATTGATCTTCAGTACCATGACGTCAAGCGGGACCGCGGGCTTTATTACCTTCTTGACCAGCAGGGCCTGGTTGCCCGTCTGACTACGGACGAAGAGGTGGATGCCGCGATGAATGTCCCCCCGCAGAACACAAGAGCCAAGGTTCGGGGGGATTTTATCCGTTTCGCCAAGGAGCGGAACAGGTCCTATACGGTCGACTGGACCTACCTTAAACTAAACGGCTACTGGGAGGAGACGATCCTCTGCATGGATCCTTTCTCTCCGACCAACCGGCGCGTCAATGAGCTGATTGCCTCAGACCCTCTCTTTCCTAAATGAAAACGCACATTTTTCGGTTTTTCACTGCCTCCCTCATTTTGTTTAGTTCCTTTCCATGCCTTGCGGATGAAGCTCTGCCGCCCTTTGACGTGAAGCAGGGAGAAGCCGTCTACCTCACCGTAGAGGTTCCAGGTTCAGGGGGGCTCCGGTCGGCGGAATTCATGGGGAAGAAAATCTTCCTTGACCCGGCGGCAGAAAAAGGAAAATATAATATATTTTTGGGCGTCGATATGCTGGCGACCCCCTCCGAGCAGTTTTTAACCGATGAGAAAACCGGAGAGAGACTCGCCCGGATCCGGATCCTCCCCGCCGAATTTGGACATCAGGAATTCACAGTGGAAGCGAGCCAGGACAAGACCGATCCTGCGACTTTGCGGCGGATTGTCCGGGAAACGAAGCAGATCCGCGATGTCCTTGCGGTGAATTCTTCGGATCGGTATTGGAACGGAAATTTTAAAATGCCGGTCGAGGGGACCTTGAAAGGAACCTTCGGCTTTCAGAGGATCATTAACGGCCAGCCCAGAAAACCGCATTCCGGTGAAGATATCGGCGCTCCGGAAAAGACCCCTGTGTATGCGTCAAACGACGGGGTTGTGATTGCTGTCGTGGATCATTATTTCGTCGGAAAGGGTATTTTTCTCAACCATGGACATGGTATCTATACCGAATATTTCCATTTGAACAAAGTTTTTATCAAAAAAGGAGAGAAGGTGAAAAAGGGGCAAAAGATCGGCCTGGTGGGCCATACCGGCAGGGCCACCGGTCCTCATCTTCACTGGGGGATGGCGGTCAATGGAGCCAGGGTGAATCCGCTTTCGGCATTGAAACTCTCACTTCCATGAA
>DATNMI010000144.1:0-1129 GCA_035602375.1 Nitrospiria bacterium
ATTAACTTTCCCCTGCGGGCCACCAGCTTGACCCCTTCCTCCAGTGAAATTCCCCCGGAGGCGACCAGGGCAGTGTATTCTCCAAGACTGTGCCCGGCGACATAAGCGGGCGGACGCGACACCGATTCCTGAAGGGCTGAAAGAACGGCAATGCTCGCGGTCAATATCGCCGGCTGGGTAAACTCCGTCCGGTTCAGCCGTTCCGCCGGGCCTTCAAAACAGAGCTCAGAAATATTCCAGCCGAGCGCTTCTGAGGCCCGGCTAAAAACCTCTTTGGAAACAGGAAAAGCTGAAGCGATTTTCTGCCCCATTCCGACATATTGCGATCCCTGTCCGGGAAAAACATAAGCGATCAAAGCAAGGCTGCCTTCTTTATTCGAGCCATTTTCAAACTCAAAGAGGTTGATTAGATATTGTCCAATTTATGACCCATTGTCAAGCCAAAACCTGTCAGAACCGGAGCAGAGTGGCGCCCCAAGTCAGTCCCGCCCCGAAGGCAATCAGGAGAACATAGTCTCCCGGTTTGACCCGGCCGCCCCGGACCGCTTCATCGAGCGCGATCGGAATCGACGCCCCGGAAGTGTTGCCTACCCGATCGATATTCACCATGACTTTTTCTTCCGGAAGCTTCAGCCGTTCCGCGACCGCCCGGATGATCCGGAGATTCGCTTGATGGGGAATAACCAGGCCAATCTGGTCCGGTGAAAGTTTGTGATGGTTCAACGCTTCGAGCGCGACCTCTTCCAGGTTCCTCACCGCGACCTTGTAGGTTTCTGCACCCTTCATTTTCATGAAACTGGACCGGTCTGACAAGACCTTTTCCGAATAGGGAATCCGGGAGCCGCCGGCCGGAATGCAGATCAGGTCCCACAAATTACCGTCGGAATGGAGGTGAGAAGAGAGGACCTGGCCCGGACCCGGTTTTCGTTCCAGAACCACTGCGCCTGCGCCGTCGCCGAAAATGACGCAGGTGCTACGGTCGGTCCAGTCGATCTCCCGGGAGAGGACTTCCGCTCCAATGACCAGGGCGGTTTTGTACTTTCCAGATTTTAAAAACTGGTCGGCGACTGAAAGGGAATAGAGAAATCCCGAACAGGCGGCTGAAACATCAAACGCAAAAGCCTTTCGG
>DATNMI010000148.1:0-8228 GCA_035602375.1 Nitrospiria bacterium
AAAACCATTTTTCATGGCGCGAATCCAACGAGAACGCCGATATTCGCGGTTCCGGCGACAAACGCTCCCGGGAAGGGAGAAGAGATGAGATGGACATCCGCGTCGGAACCGGTTCCCTTTGTCCTGGTCCAGCTTTTGCCCCCGTCAAAACTGCTGAAAATTCCATGATTTGTTCCGGCCAGGAATATTTCATTCCCGCCATATGTGACGCCGGTAAAAAACGATTGAATCTTTTCTTCCACGGAAAGAGGCCCAAGCGGAATCCATTGCGGGTGACTTTCAAGATCGGAGGCTTTGAAGATTCCCCCTGAAGCCCAGGCGAAAAGGTTCTTCCCCATGGGGAGAATTCCGATCATCTCTTCGTTGACGGATGGATATCCTCCGGTACGGAATACATCCTCCCCTTTCCTCCGGAAATAGAGCTGCCTGCCCGCAACCAGGTATAAATTTCCGTTTTCTCCGGAAATCAGGGTTACAGGCGCCTCCGCCGGAAGAGAAACCTTAACCCATTTATCCGACGAGATTTCCCTCCGGTAAAGGCCTTTTGAAGTCCCGGCATAAAGAGTTTTCCCTGAATCGATGTGGAATGAGAGCGGAATTTCCTTTTCCAGACCTTCGTTTAGCAGGACCCATCTTTTCAAAGTCCTGTCTCCCCGGTAGATACCGTCCCCGGCGGCGGCAAAAAGGGTGTGGGAGGAATCCTGATACAGCCAGGCGACATGGTGATCGCCCAGACCCTCGTTCATGGGCAACCAAGTAAGCCCCCAATCCTTGCTCCTGAAAATACCCTCTCCGTCCGTCGCGGAGTAGAAACCCCGCTCCTCGTCGGAGACGACTGCCGTGACATTGGGGTAGGCCATCCCTTTCTCCAGAGAGGTCCACTTGCTTCCTTTGCCTTTATCATAGAAATAGATATCGTTCGCGGTTCCCATTACAATTTCATTCTCCGGCGTCACCAGCATCGACTGTACAGACCGGTCATCCGGCAACCCTCCCAGGGAGACCCAATGCCCGCCGCCGTCCTCCGACCCGAAAATTCCCTCTCCCGTTCCCGCGAAGAGAACGCCGTCTTTCCCTGCCTGAAGGGTCCTGATGGACGTATTCGTCAATCCGGTACTCGCGCTGGCCCAATGCTTTCCGCCGTCCGTCGACCGGAATATCCCTCCGGTAAAGGTCCCTGCGAAAAGATGTTTCTTGTCGGTCCCGGCCAGTACCCGGATGTAATTTTCAATCAGGCCTGAATCCCCCTGCATCTTGATTTCTGGCGCCCTCCAGGTTTTTCCCTGATCGTCGCTCCGGAAAACACCCTGGCCCGCTGTCCCCGCATACCAGGTTCCGGCGGAATCGACATAGAGCGCCCGGACCAGACGGCTCTCGATTCCCTGATTGACAGGCGACCAGGACCTTCCGGCATCCACGCTCCGGAACACTCCTGAACCTGTTCCAATCAATAACTGGTTTTTGTGTTCCAGAATCACCGTCACTTCGTTGTTGGTCAACCCTTTTCCCGACTCTTCCCAGGTAAGCCCCTGATTCTCGCTCCGGAAGAGGCCTCCCCTCGCGGTGCCGGCCAGGAGAAATCCCTGTCGCGTGACCTCAAGAGAGAGGATATAGGGGTCTTTCAGCCCCTTCCGGACCGGTTCCCAATGGTCGCTCCCCTTTTTCTTCCGGTAAACACCGTCTCCGAAGATCCCGGCGTAAAGGGTTCCATCCTGGTCAAGGGCTAGTGCCTGGACACTTCCTCCCGTGTAGGGGCCGTTGGTAGAATAAAACTTCAGTTCCCCTTTTGCCGGTTTCTTAAACCCTTCCTCCCGGGTGATATACTGAAATTTCTCGAATAAAACCGCCTCCTCTTTTGAACAGCCTTGAGGCATCGAGAACCCCAACAGCCCGGTCGCGGAAAAGAAGATACCGCCCAGAAGAACGCTTTTAAACCAACGATTAATCATGTCTGACGAGTCCTTTTTTCTTTATTAAAGATAACATCAGGGTAGCTGTTTTAACGCGGCTTCTACCAGGTCCCACAAAACCTGGCGGGTCGTGGCATGGCCGAATGGATAGGGCTGTCCGGTGACTTCCTGGTAGATTTTTCTCCCCTCTTCTGGAGAAAGGTCGAGCGGTATCCCGGGGTCTTCGAAAAACCGCTCTTTCTCCTTAAGAGGAATCAGCCGGGGATAGCCCCCCGGATCCCGGATCACCAGCGCTTCTTCACCAGCCTGATTTTGTATCCAGAGCCCGATTTTCATTCGATCCCCGCCTCTGCCTGATCAGGTTTTCTATAAATATGCCGATAAAGCCCCCCATGGCGGCGCCTGTTCCGGCTGTCATTTCAAGAACCTCCCAGCCGCCGGCCCGGTAACCGAGATAGCCGACCAAAACTGAGAAAAATATCACAGATGTAAAAAAAATCCTGCCGCCAAGAATACCGACTGAAGCGCCAAGAAGCGCGCCCAGAATAAAAGAGGGAAGGACTATGAAAACGCGGCCCTCACCAAGGTGATATCCGATCAATCCGCCGGTCGTACCAAGGATTAGAATTCCTGCGAGAACGGTTTTACTTGCAATGACTTTTGATAAACGCATCCGCATGGTCTCTCTTGGTCGCCTCTGCCTGATTTCCCGTACGGGTCAGGTAGGCTTTAAATTCGGCACAGGCCTCCCGGTCATTTCCGATTTTCTCAAGGCCCCATCCGGCCATAAAGGTCGGCGAATAGATAAACGGCTTTCCGGTAATGCCATAATCGGGTACCAGTTGAACGGCTTGGCGGAAATGGTCGACCGCCTCCTCAAACTTTGCTTCGGACATTTCCACCATTGCCTGCAGATTGAGCTCGTAAGCCTTGTCCATATCCCCCTGAGAAGGCCCCGCAAGCGCCGGAGATTGACAGCTCAGAAACAGAAAGGAAAGAAAAGCCGCAGGGATAAGCCGCATCATAATATCTGATGGTCGGAAAAGATCATCTGTTTGACGCAGACCTCGTTCCCCTCAGAGAGGAAAAGGGTCCTTTTCCCGGGAAGAAGGAGTCCTTCAATGGATACAGGGTCGTCGTTGAAGCTTTCAGCCTGCTTCAAATCCCCTTTTGGCGTGAAATAATAGACAATGTACCGCGTATTCAGAAACTTTCCGCCTGGCGCGGAGATGGAATCCTGGATATTGATCGTAAAACGGACCGGTCCCATGTTCCGGTTGACCTGCGCGATCCGGTTTTCCCGGACCCGGTACCGGGTATTGAGGCCATCGCCATGGATTATGACCAGCCTGCCGAGCGGATGCGCGTCTTTCTCGCCGAATGTCAGCGTGTGCCGGCCGTCGCTCTCGTCAAATTGCCGCGGCCTCCGGTGGACCGCCAGCATTTCTATCTGGTCCTGGACCCATTCCGATAAATCGCCGTCAGGAAGCGAGACCTCGGCGATCTCCGGCATCACAACCTTGACTGTGCCTTGGCAAGACTTTCCGTTCACCGTCACTTCGAGCGAGGCTGAAAACCCGTTAAAACCTGCCGGCCAACGGTAGGTCGACTCGTAGGCTTTTCTAAGAAGTTCTCTCGCGTTTGGGTCGTCCGCCACGGCGACAGATTCTTTGGCCGCCTGATCATAATTTTTCATCTTCTTCTCCCTCCAGAGCCGTTAATCTCTTCTTGTCATAAAAATTTCTAATATGCTATATTTATGGCCTGAAATCAATCTTAAAAAGGATTTATGGAAACCATAGACAACAAGAAAGACCCTTACTACCTCTCGTCGGGGGAGGAAGCCAAGTTATTCAAGATCGCCTTTGAAACCAGAATGCCGGTGATTTTAAAAGGACCGACAGGGTGCGGCAAAACCCGTTTCGTGGAATATATGGCCCATCAGCTGAAGGTCCCCCTGATTACCGTCTCCTGCCATGAAGACCTGACCTCCTCTGACCTGGTCGGACGATTTCTCCTGAAGGGAAATGAAACGGTCTGGACCGACGGCCCGCTGACAACCGCCGTCAGGGAAGGGGCCATCTGCTACCTCGACGAGGTCGTCGAGGCCCGAAAAGACACCACCGTCGTTATTCATCCATTATCAGACAGCAGGAGGATTCTCCCGATTGAAAAGACCGGAACCGTCCTGGAAGCCCATCCGCGGTTCATGCTGGTCCTCTCCTACAACCCCGGATACCAGTCTGTACTTAAGGAGCTGAAGCAGAGTACGAAACAGAGGTTCCTGGCCCTTGAATTTAATTATCCCCCATTTGACAAAGAGGCGGAAATTGTCCGCCACGAGGCCGGAGTCGACGAAGGGATGGCTAAAAGTCTTGTCCGGATCGGGCAGAAAATCCGGAATCTGAAAAACCAGGGGCTGGATGAGGGGATCAGCACCCGTCTCCTGATCTATGCAGGCAATCTGATCCGGAGCGGAGTAGAACCGAAGCTCGCCTGCCTGACCGCCCTGGCCCAGCCGATTACCGACGATCCGGAAATGCAGAAGAGTATCCAGGAGATTGTTTCGGCCATCCTCTGACCATGAAAACCCGCCTGGACATCATGCTGATAGGCGTTCTGCTGATCGCCAACGGATTTGTCGATCTTTACATTATCCTCGACCGTCCTGAATATGCCTTGAAATTTTTCGGACAGTCGTTTCATGGCCCCGCAGGCTGGATCGTCAAATTCCAATCGCCCCTATTGCATGCGTTGATCGGGTATGGTTTCCTGAGGCTGAAAAGATGGTCCTACCTCCTCTATATGGCGTATGCCTTCTTCGGCATGACCAATGCGCTCACCAATCTCTATCTTTTGGGACCCGGAAAAATCCGGAACATCTTTATCGTCTCCCTTTTCTTTTTCACCCTTTACATCTACCTACGGAGAAAGGCGTTTGATGCAGAACCCGTCTCCTGAGTATCTCGAGAAACTTCAGCAGGTATCCCCGAAGGCCGCACGCGCCTATGAACGGGTTGAAGAGGAGCTGATTCACGAAGTTCCACCTGACCAGTTTCAGGCCTGGTTTACTCTGGGAAGCCTCATTGCCTACGGTTCCTCCGCCAATGGAATCAAATACTTCAACGACAGCATGGATATTATGCGGGCCATTAAAAAGGCGCCGGGGCTTTCCGGCCATCTCCGAACGGGCATTCAGCTTGCCATGGAAAACAACAATATGGCCCTCGAATATTTCCGGGCGCTTCCCGCGCTCGCCGGAAAATTCCCGTCTGAACACCTCGCGGAATGGGCCCAGACCGGAAACCGGCTGGCGGGGGAGGACTATCTTACAGGGACGGAATATTTCAAAGCCGGCCCCGCCATTCTTCCCCATCTTGATATTTCTCTGATGCAACCTTGGGGCAAAATCGGCCTCCTCCTCTCAAAGGAAGATATCCGGGCAAAGTCTTTTCATGCCATTGAGTTTTTCAGGACCACGCCCCAGGTCTTCTCCCTGATTAAAGAGAGCGGGTTTCACCCGGTTTTTCTCAAGATCGGCCATTCCCTTGCAATGCAGAACCCCGGAGAGGCCAATCTCTTTTTCCAGACCATCCCGCAGGTGTTTGAGCAGTTCAGGGAGAGAGAAGGCCTCCATCTGATATTTCTTCTCGCGGCGGAGATCTCGTTTGAGGCCCCCGCCGCGGTGAACGAGTTTTTAAAACAGGCGACGGATATTCTGAAAATGGTCGGAGAGAACCTGACGGCGTTTAAAACCTTCGTGGATGAGGGGTTAAAATTAAAAGAGCGGCCCCCCGCGCTGAAGGCCTTCTTCTCCCTCAAATCCGAGCGAGCCCTCGATGTCCTCAAAACCCTGACTGCCACGGTCTTTCTCTCCGACGTGAACAAACGGTTGAAATATTTTGCCGAGATGGTGCGCGAAGGGCCTGTGGATATAAAACCGGGCCCGGTTCCGGGAAGCCGTCTTGACGGGCGCCGGGGGATTATTACCGTTCCTGAGAAACTCGGCGTCTACGCTTCAAGAGAAGAGAACCTCCGGCTCTATAAATTCCTGGTTCTTCATGAGGCGGCCCACCTCGAATTCGGGTCTTACCTCCCCCTCTCGGAGGACTCAAGGCAAATTTTGGAAAAAGGGGGACATCAGGAGATCTGGGACAATTTCCCCGACCGTGTCCTTGCCAGGAACCTCTGGCTGATCGCCGAAGAGTCGAGGATCGATTATTTCATAAGAGCGCGGTATCCCGGCGCAATGCGGGAGTTGACCCCGCTCCTGGACGGAAGGAGAGAAAACCGGCCCGATCTCTTTAACCTCTCCGGGGGGAAGTGCGCGCTGGAAGCGCTCTTCCAGCTCTCTTTTCATGACGATATTACCGTCCCCCTGCCGGTGGCCGATGTCGTATCAAGGGCGTTTTCAATCCTTAAACGGCTCTGGAGAAGCGACGCCGCAATCGATGACACTTTCCGGACCGTCATCGACCTCTACGGCGAGTTGTCCCCACTTTTTACGCCGGAAGAGCGGAACGTTTCAGATATTGAGCCGGTAAAACCGGATGCACGCGTGGCCAATTACGGCACCATTCCGGAGAGCTCCTTTTCCCACCATGGCGTTGTCACCCCCGAACTGGCTTTTCAGACTGATGCCGGCTCTTCACCCGTGTCAGACGGCCCTGAGCGGGAAGAGGAAGGCTCGTTTGGACAACAGCCGGAAGAGGTCGCTCTGAAGTCGCGAGACCCGAACGCGAAGGAAAACGCGATTCCAGGGCCCGCGCCTTCCGAAAAACACCGTTTTCTCTACCCTGAGTGGGACTGGATGAGCCGGGAATATAAGCCTGACTGGTGTACCCTGGTGGAAAAGGAGGCCGAACCGGCCGCTTCCCTTTCAGGAAAGGATATTCCCTCCCACGGGGCGCTCCTTTCGATCCGGCGATATTTTGAAAAATTCCGGCCTGAAAACCTGCAAAAGACCCGGCGTGAAAAAGAGGGAGACGAGATCGATCTGGACGGATTAATAGACACCCTCCTCGATCTCCGTGCCGGAATTTCTCCCCCGGAACGGTTTTATATCAAGCGGGAAAAAAGGGAGAGGAAAGTTACCGTCGCTTTCCTGATCGACCTGAGCGGTTCCACCCGGCAGGTGATTGGAGAGGACAACCGGCGGATTATCGACCTTGAAAAAGAGGGGCTGATCATGCTGGGGGAAGCGCTCGACGCGATCGGCGATGAATATGGCATTTTCGGGTTCTCAGGGCAGTCGCGGAACCAGGTTGAATTTTATACGGTCAAGGATTTCAATGAACATAATCCGGCCCGTTTTAACCTGAAAATTGCCGGACTGGAACCGATGAAACAGAACAGGGACGGCGCCGCGATCCGGCATGTCAGCCGAAAACTGGCGAAGCGGGAGGCCAAGATCAGGCTTCTCATGGTGGTGAGCGACGGTAAACCTCTGGATGACGATTATACCGATCTCTACGCCCTTGAAGATACCCGTATGGCCCTCCGGGAGGCGAGAAACAGCGGTATTCACCCCTTCTGCATCACTGTTGACCGGGAAGCCTCCCATTATATCCGTAAAATGTATCAGGATATCCATTACACCCATATTTCGGATATCCGGACGCTTCCCCAAAAACTCCCCCAGATCTATAAAAAACTGACCACATAATGAAAGTTGGCGGTTAATTCCCGGTTATGCCTCCCCCTCCCCTTGCGGGAGGGGATAAAATGGGAGGGGACAAATCTTCCACGTGACTCTTCACCCTCCCCCAAGCCCTCCCATCAAGGGAGGGGAGGATTGGTTGATGGCGCCCGTCAATGGGCTGGGGAATTCTCTATCGTATCCGCCGGTGATTTCGGTGAATTCTTCTTGTTTTTAAAGCTGGATTTTGGTTTACTAGTAACATGAGTTCTTTCATTTTAAATCGATTTTATCTTGGTTTACTTTTATTTTACACTACTTTTCTCGTTTCCTGCGGAGGAGGTGTTGTAACGCCGCCGCCCGGAGGGGGAGGTAACGGCCCCACCGCTCCCGATGTCGTGGTCTCAATCTCCCCTTCTCCCGCCACGGTAGCCGTCAACGAATCTGTCACGTTCGTCGCCACAGTCACATTAAACGGTACTACAGCAAAAGCAACCGACCAGAGACTTTACTGGTGGATTTCAACACCAATAGGATCGAGTATCCCTTTTGGACCCAGCACGACCTATACCTATACAGCGGCTAGTACGCCCACTACCAGGACTCTTACCGGACAAAGCTATCTAAATATTACCGATAGCGCCACTGCGGCCATCACTGTGGGCAACAAGAATGGGGGG
>DATNMI010000150.1:0-2582 GCA_035602375.1 Nitrospiria bacterium
ATGTCGGCCGCCACTTCAACCGTATTGGTACCGGGTTGGCGCTGAATCGCCAAAACGATGCCGCGTGTTCCGTTATACCAGCTGGCCACCTTGTCGTTCTGAACAGAGTCAGCCACATTTCCTAATTCTTCCAATCGGACCGGCGACCCGTTCCGGTAGACAACGACCAGTTTCCTGTAATCGGCGGCATTGGTCAATTGACCGGTCGCCTGAACGGTGAAAGCCTGATGCGCTCCTGAAAGCAGGCCGGTAGGCAGATTGACATTCCCCTGTCCGATCGCGGCGGCGACCTCGTCGATCCCGATACCCCGCGAGGCAAGCGCCGATGGGTCTAACTGAATCCTCACGGCATATTTCTGGGATCCGAATACCTGGACCTGCGCAACGCCGCTGATGGTGGAAATCTTCTGGGCCATCATATTTTCGGCGAATTCATCCACCTTGGAAAGCGGCAGAATCTGAGAACTGAGGGCCAGAAAGAGAATCGGCTGATCGGCCGGATTGACCTTTTGGTAAATCGGGGGCGCCGGCAGATTGGCCGGAAGATACTTTTGAGCTCCGACGATGGCTGATTGAATATCCTGGGCGGCGGCGTCTATATTCCTGTCGAGGGAGAACTGGACCGTCACCTGGGTCATTCCCTGGGCATTGAGAGAAGACATATTATCAATGCCGGCGATGGTGGAAAACTGCTTTTCAAGAGGGGTGGCTACGGAAGACGCCATCGTATCGGGGCTGGCGCCGGGGAGGCTCGCGGTGACCAGGATGGTTGGAAAATCTACGTTTGGCAGTTCGCTAACCGACAGGGCCTTATACGCAAAAACGCCGAATATGAATAGTCCGCCCATTAAAAGGGATGTCATGATCGGCCGGCGAATGCAAAGTTCGGGAAGATTCATGGTCTATTTTCTGGGTTGCACTTTGGCGCCGGGGACGAGCCGGAGCTGGCCGTCAATAACCACTTCCTCTCCGACGGTCAACCCTTTTGCGATCACGGTTTCATCATCGACGCTTTTAGCAACGGTCACAGCCCGGAGTTCTACCGTCATGTCGGGTTTAATGACATAAACATATTGCCCGGCTTGTCCGGTCTGGACCGCCTGGGTCGGCACGAGCAGCGCATTGTCCTGTTTGGAGAGGAAGAGCGTGACATTGACAAACTGTCCGGGCCACAACGACTTGTCCTGATTTCTAAAAACCCCTTTTAACTGAATTGTTCCTGTCTGAAGATCGACGTTATTATCAATAAAATTAAGTTCCCCTGTGATCGGGCTGTTTTCCTTTCCGGGCGATACTGCTTCAATCTTTAATTTCTCCATCGCCATCCGGGCCTTGATATCGGAAAGGTATTGGCCCGGCACCGTAAATGATATGAGGATCGGTTTCACCTGATTGATCACAACCAGATTAATGTCATTGGCTTTAACCACATTCCCTTCATGGAGGAGAATGCTTCCTGTGACCCCGTCAATCGGAGAACGGATGGCGCAGTATTCAATTTGAAGTTTGGCATTTTCTATAGCGGCTTCATCGGCCAGGAGCGTCCCTTCGAGGGCTTGTGATGTGGCCAGGATCTGATCATAATCGGCCTGGGCCACATACCCACTTTTCACGAGTTGCTGGTACCGCAAAACCTGCTGGCGGGCGTTCTCGGCCTGGGCCCTGTCTCTGGCCAGGTTGGCCTCCATCTGTTTGAGCTGGACCTGGTAAGGACGGGCATCGATATCGAAGAGAAGTTCATTCTGCTGGACATATTGTCCTTCTCTAAAATGAACATGGGTGACGGTTCCACCGATCTGGGCTTTGACGCTGACCGTCGAATAGGCCTGAACGTTACCGATTGCCTGCAATTTCACCGGGATGGTCTTCTGGAGCACCTTTCCGGAAACGACCGGGACAGGGGGGAACCCCTTTGGAGCGGCTCCCGGAGGGCCTCCCGCAGGTTTACCAGAACATCCGGCAGTACCAATCAGAAGGCACAAAATTAAAAGTTGTTTTTTCATGGTATTAGTTCCGGAAAATGACAATTCGAAATATTAAACGTCAAAACCAAACCTTATGCAACCCCTTTTTTGAATCACCAGGTTCGGAATTGACTGGATACCCGCTTTCGCGGGTATGACGGTTGATGTTGCTCCTGAGAACCTTTTTTGTCATTCCCGAATGCCTTTATCGGGAATCCAGGAGATACTCACCTTCTCTTGTGGAGAGGGATTTTACCCTATTGATTTGATTCCCGATTCCGGTTATTCTCTCGTTCGAACATGCCAAAAACAGGCAGTTTTTTTTAACCGCGCTGAAAGGACGAGCCATTGGAATTTCAGGGGACAGATTTCTTCAACCTCGATGACGAATTAACCGATGAAGAGCGGCTCATCCGCCGTGAAATCCGAAAATGGGTTTCAGAACGGGCTATCCCGAAAATGGCGGAACATTTCGAGGCCGGGAGGTTTCCCCTTCATCTGATTCCCGATATGGCCTCTTTCAACATGCTGGGAGCGGCGCTCGATCCGAAATACGGGGGCGCCGGTTTAGGGGCCGTGGCCTCCGGTCTGATCAGCCAGGAGCTGGAGCGTGGAGAC
>DATNMI010000166.1:0-2940 GCA_035602375.1 Nitrospiria bacterium
CCTCTTCGAACTGAGGGGCATACGGGAAGAGGATTTTGCCGGATTTCACCCGGGAGGCACGCTGGGGCGCCGTCTTCTGCTCCGGGTAAAAGACATCATGCATCGTCCGCCCGATATTCCGGTGATTGGACCCGATGCCACGTTTAAAGAAGCCCTTTTTGAAATGACCAGGAAAAAAATGGGGATGACGACCATAGAGGACAGCGAGGGAAAACTTCTGGGCGTGATTACCGACGGCGATCTTCGGAGATTTCTAGAGAAGGAAGAGAAACTTTTTGACAAGAAAGCGGTCGCGTTCATGACCCGGAATCCGAAAGTCATCCAGGAAGACGAACTTGCCGCCCGCGCGGTTCAGGTGATGGAAAGCCATTCCATTACGGTTCTTCCAGTTCTGGGCGCGGATGGGAAGATTTCCGGCGTCGTGCATCTTCATGACATCCTGAAAGCGGGCGTGGTCTAAATGATGAAAAGAGTCCTGATCGAAAAAGCCTGCAAAGTCAAGATCCTTCTCCTTGACGTCGACGGTGTGATGACCGACGGTTCCCTCTATTTTGACAACCAGGGGAACGAGATCAAGGTCTTCAATATTCATGACGGGCATGGAATCAAAAGACTGCGGGAAAGCGGAATCAGAGTGGCGATCCTGTCGGGCCGGACTTCGCCTGCCGTCGGAACGAGGGCGAGGGAGTTGTCGATAGACGAAGTTTATCAGGGCGTGGCCGACAAATTGAAAGTCTACGAAACGCTCTTGAGAAAACTTAAGCTCAGGGATGAGGAGGCGGCTTTCATCGGGGATGATCTTCCGGACCTGCCGGTCCTGAAAAGAGTCGGGTTTTCAATTTCTGTTTTTAACGGCGTGGATGAGGTGAAAGACCAGGTCGATTGGGTGACCCGCAGGCCGGGAGGAAGAGGCGCGGTGAGAGAAGCGGCGGATTTTATCCTCTCTTCGCGGGGCCGGGAAAAGGACGCGCGGGTTCCTGGTTTTTATAAAGGATGAGATTTCGGCAAAGAGTGGTCCGGTTCCTGGTCATCGCCGGACTGAGAGGGGTAACGGTCCTCGCGCGTCTTCTTCCATGGAAACCAGCCAGGGCGATCGGCGGGGGGCTGGGAGGAGCGGCTTATTCCCTCCTCAGGCGGGAACGCGAGAAGGCCCGGAAACATTTTTCGTTGGCCTTCGGGGATGGTCCGGGTAAGGAAGCGCCGGACGCGATTATCCGGCGGAGCTTTGAGAACCTCGGAAAAAGCCTCGTGGAAGTTTTAAAACTGCCTCAGATCAGCTCCCGAAATATCGACCGGTTTGTGCGATTCGAAGGGGAAGGCAACCTCAAGGCGGCTTTTGAAGGAAAAAAGGGAGTCGTATTTGTAACGGCTCATTTCGGGAATTGGGAAATCATGGGGGCCGCCCTGGCGATCAAGGGATATCCGGTGAATGTGGTGGCGGCGCCTCTCTATGACCCGAGACTCGATGAGATCATGAAGGAGATCCGGGCAAAACAGGGAATTCAGACGATTACCCGGGGAGAAGACCGGGGAGGGCGGAAGATTCTGGCCGCCCTCAAGAACAACCAGATTCTGGGGCTCCTGATCGATCAGGATATTGATGCCGACGGGGTTTTCGTTGATTTTTTTAACCGGCCCGCTTATACTCCATCGGGTGCGGCAGCTCTGGCCTTGAAGAGCGGAGCCGCCGTCGTTTTTGGGTTCGTGGAAAGAGACGAAAAAGATTTTCATACGGTCCGGTTTGAAGGCCCTGTTCCCCTTACCCGGACCGGTGATTTCAAGAAGGACGTCTATGACAATACCGCCTGGTTTACCAAGGTTATTGAAAAAAATGTCAGACGGAGGCCTGACCAGTGGGTCTGGATGCATAACCGGTGGAAAACCGTTCCCCGCGCAGATCATGAACATTCCTAATTTTCTTACCCTCGTCCGGATTGCCCTGATACCGCTATTTGTATTCATCTATTCCGATCCGACGCCGTTTCGCGCTTTTTGGGCGACGGTCGCCTTTCTTGTCGCATCCCTCACCGATTTCCTGGATGGCTATCTTGCCAGGAAAAGGGGCGAGGTGACCGACTTCGGAAAGATCATGGACCCTGTTGCCGACAAGCTGCTCATTATTTCGGCTCTGATTCTTCTTGTCTATCATCAACGCGTTGAAGCCTGGATCGCCGTGATTCTGATCGGTCGGGAAATGGCCGTGACCGGCCTCCGTGCGGTCGTTTCGCGCGAGGGGGTGATTATTCCGGCTGACAAGTGGGGAAAATACAAAATGGGAGCCCAGGTCACGGCCATCTCTTTCCTTCTCTGGAATCTCGGCGCGCCGTTTAATTTCCGCCTTCTGGGAACGATCTTTCTCTGGTTTTCCCTGATTCTCTCGATCTATTCAGGCGTTCAATATTTTGTCAGCTACGGTCGAACCTCTTTCAGGAAGTAAGGCAAAGGCGTATTGAATCTCTCTTTTCTCTTTGGTATCGGCCTGATTGTTTCCGCCTATCTGCTCGGCGGAGTTCCATTCGGGTTGGTCATTTCAAAAAAACTTTGGGGGGTCGACCCGCGGGCAGGGGGGAGCGGCGGCATCGGCTTTACCAATGTCATGCGAACGGTGAACAAAAAGGCCGCTTTTTTAACCCTGCTTTTGGACACACTTAAAGGAACTCTGCCTGTCACTGTCTCGCGCCTGGCAGGCCTTTCCACGGGATGGATTTCCGCAATTGCGTTGACGGCCATTTTAGGCCATATTTTTTCTCCCTATCTTAAATTCAAGGGAGGGAAGGGGATCGCCACCGGTTTTGGAGTGGTCCTTGGCATTTCTCCCGTAGCATTTCTTGCCATTTTTTTTCTCTGGAACGCCGTTTATTTTATCTGGAAATATTCGTCGCTGGCAGGCCTGATCTCTTTTTCTTTCCTTCCGCTCGTATTCTGGTTCAGCGGCGGGCG
>DATNMI010000167.1:0-1137 GCA_035602375.1 Nitrospiria bacterium
CTATTGTTCTCTGCGACCGGTTTCATGACTCGACCCTGGCCTACCAGGGAGCGGGCAGAAAGCTCGACATTCAGATGATTCAGGATCTCATCACGCTCCTTTTCAGGGAGACACAGCCTGACTTGACGATTCTTCTCGATATTGATCCCGGTACCGCCATGGAACGGATCCGTGACCGGCCCGGCAAAAACCGGTTTGATGCCGAGTCGATACTTTTTCATGAAACGGTCCGGCAAAAATATATTGAACTGGCGTTGAAGGAGCCTTCCCGCTTCAGGGTCATTGATAACCGCAAGGATTTTGAAACGGCCCGGAAGGCGATCAGCCGCGAAGTCCGGAAATTCCTGGAGAATCAGAAATGAAAGCGCTTGAATCTTTCGTAGGGAATCCCCTCCCACGTGAAATTCTCTCACGGGCTGTTACCTCTGGAAAACTGGGACATGCCTATCTTTTTTCGGGAGAAGAGGGAATCGGGAAAAGGACCCTTGCCCGCGCTGTTGGAATTGGGCTTCTCTGCCCCGGGGGATTTCCCCCTTGTGAAACATGTAAATTCTGCAAGTACGCGGCCGATGGAATGCATCCGGACCTGATGGAAATCTTTCCGGACGGGAACACCTTTAAAATCGCCCAGATCAAAGAGCTCCAGGAGAAGCTTTCTCTCAAACCGGTCTATGGCGGGAGAAAAGTCTTCATTCTTGATGCGGTTGACCTGATGAATCCGGAGGCCGCAAACGCATTTTTGAAATCTCTCGAGGAACCCCCTCCGGAAACCCATTTCTTCCTGATCACCTCACGGCCGCATCTCCTTCCTGACACGATCCTTTCGCGGTGCCAGCAGATTCGCTTCTATCCCCCGTCCACACGCGAGATCGCATCTCTTCTCCTCAAAAAGAGAGAAACTTCCCCCGCAGAAGCGGAAAAAATCGCCAGGAGAGCCTGCGGAAGAGTCGGAGTGGCCCTTACGCTTGATTCAGCCGCCATTGACGCCGAAGATCAAAAGATGAAGCGGCTGGTAGACCCGGAAACGCTCGCAAGCCATTCAAGGATCTTCCAGCTTTCAGAAGAAATGGGAAGGGATGCCGAAAACCTGAGGGCCGCGCTCGACTGGCTTTCGCTCTGGATCAGGGATATGTTAAT
>DATNMI010000206.1:0-10977 GCA_035602375.1 Nitrospiria bacterium
TCGAACTCCCAATGCGATCCTTGTCTCTGGATTGTCCCCGGAGGCTGCCGCGGATTTGCCAATGGTTGACTCATTCATGATTTTCCTCACGGCTCTAACACAGTTTGAGCGGAACGTAATGGACCATAATAACGTGACATCCTGATTTTTTGACTCTCTTATTTCAGGACCCGGCCACTGGATTTTCTTGATAATCAATAATAATAATGAACACCGAAAATTAGAGAGACAACACATACCCGATTGTCAATAGAAGTTCCCGAGGTAAATCCAGGAAAAGTACCCGTGATATCTGACGAGCCGTCGTTCATCTTCAAACCAAGCTCGCCGTTGTACGCCAAATGCGGAGTAATAAAATAATCAATGCCGAGACCTCCCTTGAGCGCAACAGTATTTTTCGGTTCTATCCTACAAAGTGCGGGAGCACACAATGCATTAAGATCGCTGCTTTCGTTGAATGAGTTAAAATTGATTCCTAAACCAAGCAAACCATAGGGAGAAAATGAACTGCCTCCGCGAGGATGAAATTCAATCGTGGGGATCAATGAAACGGTCGTTTCATCTCCATAATTGAAATTTGAAGAGTTGTCTTGTACTTTGTGTTTTTCCCATTCTACCTGAAGACCCGCAAAGACCTTATCGGTTAGGCCATAGGAGATGTTCCCATTGATAATGAGTCCCGGTTCTCCTTCTGTTTTTTCGGAAAGCGTTTGGACTAAGGAAGAGGGTCCAAGACGGAACCCCATTCCCCATCTTCCCTCTAAACTTTCCGCGATTGCCATTGATTCCAGACTTAATAGAAAAACAGCTAGACAGACTGTTATTCTGGATAGTGAAATGAGAATTTTGTTCATTACCTCCTCCGCAATTGAAAAAGATCAGTGTCTCTTTTTGTTTTTGCCAGCACTTAATTTCTAATTAAAATAAGGAGGGAGAGTCAGAAAACACCTCCCTTCACCCTAGAATCTTCGACGACCCTTTAAGGGTCTAGGAGGGCAATCTCTAGTGACCTCTACCAGTTCCGTATTAACTCCATAATATAGACAAGTGAAACAGGCTACCGAGAGTATGCCCTACGAGCCGATTTACAGTCTGGTCACAACAGCTCACTTTTGGAATATTTTTATCTGACGGGCTTTAAGATCCACTGGAAAGCAAACAATGATGCTTAAGGGGAAACTGTTCGTGCAGGGCGAGACTGATGAGAAAACTGTGATAGCAAAAACCACGCTCTTTTTTTATGAACCCAAGCTCCTAAAATTTATTTAAATTATCAATAATTATAAGTCGAGGACTCACATATTGTTGCCGGCATCGAAAGCGGTATGGAGACAATCCTGGTTTTAACCGGAGTGACCCTTCGAGAGGATATCGACCGTTTTCCGTACAGGCCGATGCGAATAGTCGAGTCCGTCAACACCATCGAATTATGGTGGACCAGTAATATTATTTGGAATCAGGAGACACAGGTGGTAAAGAAGATACTGGTATCGTTCGTATCGGGATTGCCGGTGTTGGCATAGAGGAGGTAATGAATGACCTCATGTTTCCAGGCGGACAAGTCCCCCACCTGGATCAAAGTCGGTTCCGTATATTCTCCACTGCATCCGGTTGAATATTCGGAGCATGGAAATACAGGCGGCATGACAATAACGGTGAGATCGTCATAGCTCCCGTTTGAAAGCTGAGTACAGGTTTTGGCCTGGTCAAACCCCGCTCTCAGGTAGGAAGATGTGGCAGAGTCTATATAGACACCTACCGCTGCCGGAGAGGGCTGGGTCTTGGTTCCGCAACCGGAAAGATTGAGAGTTCCCCAGAGACCAATGACCATTAAAAGTAGAAGTTGTCTCCAAATTTTTCTTTTGCAGTTAGCAATCATCACATAGAAACTAGGTGCAAATGATATGCCAGAAGAATTCTAAAGAAATATCAATAGCTTATAAAATTTCCCTCACCGGGAATTACATGGACTTCCCATGCCATTCCTCCTCGCCGTTCATTTTTGTTCATAAAACTAAGTCCGGAGAGCGGTCTATCCGAATCTTACACGGTCGGCTTGAGGATTGCGGGTGGCAAGGTGCATACAATTTGAATTTGAGTTCATGCTCGATAACAGATGAATTTATAGCGTTCGATCTGCTTTTTAAAATTTATCTGACTTAAGTTTTTTTTAAGGAGACCTAAAAGAAAAGAGAGTAGGAAATTCCAGCCGGCACACGCGGACCAGTGATATTATTAGGGCTCAGGAAACACAGGTGGTAAAGAAGCTACTGGTATGGTTTGTATCAGGATCTCCGGTGTTAACGTAGAGAAGGTAATGAATCACCTCATGCCTCCAGGCCGAGTAGGCACCCACATGGATAATATTCGGTTCCGTATATTCTCCGTTGCATCCGGTTGAATAGTAAGGGCAGGGAAAGGCTGGCGGCATGACAATGACGGAAAGATCGTCATAACTCCCGCCGGTGAGCTGAGTGCAGGTCTTGGCCAGGTCAAACCCCGTTCTCAAATAGGCAGGTGTCGTTGAATCGACATAAACACCTGCCGCTGCAGCCTCGGTCTTGGTTCCGCAACCGGAAAGATTCAGAGTTCCCCAGAGACCAATGACCATTAAAAGTAGAAGCTGTCTCCAAGATTTTCTTTTGCAGTTAGCAATCATCACATAGAAATTAATTGCAAGTGATATGCCAGAAGAATTCTAAAGAAATATCAATAGCTTATAGAATTTCCATCACCCGGAATTACCTGGGCTTCCCATGCCATTCCTCCTCGCCGTTCATTTTTGTTCATAAAACTAATTCCGGAGAGCGTTCTATCCGAATCTGACACGGTCTGCTTGAGGATTGCTGGCGGCGTTGGGATCATCGATTTGTGAATATTCTGGACCGGGTTCCGAAGAAGAAACAGGCTGAAGCCAGACAAGCGTCTACACGGTAAATCATTAATAAGAAAAAAAGGCATTGCACGCCTCATCCATCTTGAGCAAGTCTTCGTTCTAATTTGGAGATGGGGTAATCGTTGGCGCTCATATCTCTTCTTTTCATCAGACCCGCCTCGTTAAACTCCCAATGCTCGTTTCCGTGAGTCCTCATCCAGGTGCTATCTTCAGTGTTATACCATTCATACTCGAATCGGACTGAAATACGGTTTCCCTGATAGCACCAAAGCTCTTTCATTAATTTGTATTGGGTCTCTTTAGCCCATTTGCGCATGAGAAACGATTTAATTTCTTCCCGGCCTTTAAAAAACTCGGTCCGGTTTCTCCACTGGGAGTCTTCGGTGTAGGCGAGAGCGACGCGCTCCGGATCTCTTGAATTCCAGGCATCCTGGGCGGCCTTTACTTTCGCCTTCGCAGATTCCTCATTAAAAGGAGGAACGATGAGTTTTTTACCATCTTTTTCTATAAACATTTCTAATTCCTTTCATCATCGATTTGGCTTTAACCTCCGGAGACCCCATGAAATCTTCCGGGAAAAACTGTTCAGGCACCCCTGGTTTTTGGAAATGGTTGAGGCCGTTTCGACGGTTCACATCTGAGGTACTGAGGGGGATATTCCGCCCTCGATTCCAGCGCTTCCGCGGCATGCCAAGGCCATCTGGGGTCGTATAACATCCCTCTCGCCATGGCGATCATATCGGCTTTTCCGGTCGCAATGATCTCTTCAGCCTGATGCGGGTCATTGATCATCCCTACCGAAATCGTCGGCATTCCTGCTTCTTTTCGAATCCGCTCGGAAAAGGGAACCTGATACCCTGGACCGAAAGGAATTTTCTGGTCCGGAACCAGTCCCCCCGCGGAAACATCGATCACGTCTACGCCCAGCCTTTTTATTTGGGCGGCATATTGGACGCAATCGCCGAAATCCCACCCTCCGGTAAAATAATCGGTCGCGGAAATACGGACAGCAAGAGGTTTAGCCTCCGGCCAGACCGCTCTGACATCTGAAATAACCTCTAACGGGAAACGAAGCCTGTTTTGAAGACTTCCGCCGTATTCGTCTGTGCGATGGTTGGTTAAAGGCGACAGGAACTCGTGGAGAAGATACCCATGGGCGGAATGGACTTCGAGAATATCAAAGCCGATACGATCAGCCCTTTTTGCCGATTCAACAAAACCTTTTCTTGCCGTTTTCATCATAGATTGATCCATAGCAAGAGGGACCGGCCAGTTCTCATGATACCGGATCGCGGAAGGCGCGATGGTTTCCCAACCCCCTTCGGACTGATGATAAGGCCTGCCAAGCGCAAGCCAGGGGAGGCTGTCAGATCCCTTCCGGCCTGCATGGGCAATCTGAATTCCGATTTTGGCCTTGCCGTATTTTCTATAAAACCTCACAATGCGGGCCAGAGACTCCTCATTGTCATCCGAATAAAGTCCAAGGTCTCCAGGCGTAATTCGGCCCCGGGGTTCCACGGCCGAGGCTTCTACAAAGACCAGACCGGCTCCCGACACGGAAAACTGCCCCAGATGCATCAGGTGCCAATCATTCGCGTTGCCATTTTCCGCGCTATATTGGCACATGGGAGAAACGACGATCCTGTTTGAAAGTGTAAGATTTTTAAAAGAAATGGGTGAAAATAGCCTGCCTGCCATAATTCCTCCTGATCGCATTAAAAATACAGCCAATCGAACCTGAAAAGCAAATGGCTACGCCGCTTTACGTTCTTCGATAATTTCTAAACCATTTCAGGCTTTTCCGCCTTTTGCGTTTTCACGCAGACTCGCCCGCATCCGCGACGCGATGAGTGGAAAATTGATCCGATGCCTGGCCTGAAGATCCAACGCGAGGTCTCGGAGTTCCGTACGCTTCGGCATCCTGGCACCCTTCAGGGCGAAGCCGATATAGTTGTCGTCGCTCTCTGCTTTCACCTTCAGGACATTGTCGAAGACCTTGCGAAGCCTCCCCATGTAAATATCAATCTGCAAGGCGCTTTTCAGGAGATTCACGACCAGCAGTCCGTTATCGCGCAAAACCTGATGGCAGAGGCCGTAGAAGCGCTGACTGCTCAATTTTCGCGAGAGACCGCGTGCGTCATAGCCATCGACGATGATAACATCGGCGTTGTTTTTCTGTTCCTCGATATACGCCGCACCGTCGGCATGAACGACCCTGAAGCGCATATCATCGGGAGGGATTTTGAATTCATCGCGAAGCGAGATGACCTGTTCGTCGATTTCAACGGTCGTAATTGTGCAATCGGGCAGATGACGATAACAGTATTTCGATAACGACCCGCCGCCCAAGCCCACGATGAGAATGCTCTTGGGCTTAGTTTGTAACAGGAGAAACCCCATCATCGTTTCGGTGTAACTGAGGTCCAGATCAAAGGGAGCGTCTTTGCGCATGGAACTCTGTATTGCGAGGGCATTGAAATGCATCGATTTGATCTGTTCGTCTTCGTAGACAAAGGGGCGGCCATCTGGCTTGACCGTCAAATATTCAGATTGCGTCCGGATCACGCGATGGGGTTTCTTGACCATTCTTCTATTTCTCAGACAGGGTTCATAAATGTGCGCCAGACCTGGAAGGAAAATAATTCTAGTTTCAGGTCTCCTGATAAAGTCTAGGCAATCCAGATAGAATGTCAATTATAAATAAAGAATGTTCCCCGTTCAATTTCTTCATACCCATGCGCCGTTTGACATCAGCACAAGGAGCGGCATTCTTTGATAACCATGGAAACTATCAAGAATGCACTGAGACCTTCCGGGGAGCTATTATCTCATTCTATTAAGTCTATCCGGGAGCGATCACAATGGATAAGAAACGGTTAAATAGGCAAGGACGGTGAATTTGATCGGGTGGAAATATCTGAATGTTTTGTGTTAGAATCGGACGGAACAGGAGGAAAGATATGGCTCGGCGATATTGGCTTTTAAAATCAGAACCGACGACCTTTTCTATCAGAGACCTCAGGGATTCCAAAGATAAAACCAACTGCTGGGACGGGGTACGGAACTATCAGGCGAGAAATTTCCTGCGGGATGAGATCAAGGTTGGCGACGGGATTCTTTTTTACCACAGCAATGTTCCCCCGGTTGGAATTGCCGGAGAGGCGATAGTCGTCCGCGATGGGTATCCGGATAAATCGGCGTTTGATCCGAAAGATCATCACTACGACCCCAAAAGCATCTGGAAAAAACCGGTCTGGTTCACAGTTGATATCAAATTAGTCCGGGAATGCAGGGAGATTATCTCCCTGCAAGAATTACGGTCACTCCCCGCTCTCAAAGAGATGAAAGTCCTCCAACGAGGAATGCGGCTTTCGGTTCAACCGGTCACTCGGGATGAATGGGCGATGGTCATGAAGCTCCCGGAATGGGGTTCAAAGAAGGGATAGATTTAACCTGGCCGCGCTACAGGTCATTTTTTTATCAGAAGAATCATCACTCCGACAAAAAAAGCAATACCGACAATGCCCAGCAAGATCAAGAATCCCAAATCTCCATGGGTAAATCCCATCATTGAATATTCCTTTCACCCTCCCCGGTCTATACACCCGTTCAAGGGAGGGGGGATAATCATATTTTGTTGGCTTTTAATTTATCCAGCGGGTAACGGGTCTCCCGCCATTCTATTCCACCGTTAAAAAGGGTCTTGAGCGTCGAGTTCCAGACTATATAAATAAAAATAATATTTGCCGCCGGGAACCCAAGTCCATACCATGGGTTAAACCCCTGCAGGCGGGCGTTGTCAAGGTAAAGCATGGCCATGATCATGACAGTGGACAAATAAGCCATCTGAGCCAGCCCTGATGAGAGAAAAAGACCTGCAAACGGCCAGACAAAAAAAAGGAGGTTGCCCGCGGTGGATGCAATGATTGCAGATAAATGATAATTGACCGAGGCAAAAGCATTTTTTTCCAGGCCATGAACCAGTTCGGAGAGAGAGTGGTACCACTCCACGAAAATCATCCCTTTTCCGAGCAGGCAATCCTGGCGGAAACCGGCCTTTTTAATCAGTTTCGCAAGCTTCATATCGTCGTCGGGCCGCATGGCTAATTTTTGATGGGTTCCGGCCCTCCGATAGGCTTCCGCTCTCACCAGGTTAAACGCGCCGATCCCGATATGATGACGGCTTTTTGGGTCTTTGGCCTTCCAGGGCCTCGCGTACAAGCCAAATACAATTGAAAAAACCCCGACGACCATATTCAACCAGGCCCCTTTTAGCTGAAGTTCAGGAAATACCGTGAGATGGTCGAGCCTGTTGCTTGCCAGATAGCCGGCCGCCCGCCCGACGGTCGAGGGTTCCATCACCACATCGGCATCCATAAAGAGGATGTATTCTCCAGCAGCCTTTTGGGCTCCGGTGTATAGCGCATGGTTTTTCCCTAGCCACCCCTCCGGAATTTCCAAAACATGACTCACCTTCAATTTGGGATGTTTTCGCCCGATCCGTTCGAGAATGGCTGAGGTTCCGTCGGTCGACCGGTCATCAACAACCATGACTTCAAGGTTGGGATAGTCCTGGTTCAATACCGATTGCAAAGCGGTTTCAATATGCCTCTCTTCGTTGCGCGCGGCAATGATAAGCGAGATCGAAGGGAAGCCCGGCCCCTCCGGAAGCGGGACCTCTTTAAGAAACTTCAAAGTTCTTGCCCCCAGAAACGCATCCGCCCCGGCAATCAGGTAAACCGCCAGAATTATCACGGCTAACATTTCCATTTCTCAACTCACCCTCTGTTTTCCATCAGAGTATCTTTTTTTTTAAGCCAAATTCTAACGCGTTAACAGTCTGGAAGTATACTGATTCTTCCGTCCAGGACCAGGGGCTTCGAACGTACTCGAATTAATACGCTTATTCCCCTGGATTCATGTTATAATTACGTTTTGACAGATTCATGCGATTGAATTTCTTCCGCCCTCATCATCTCTCAACAGAGGGTTCTCCTTGAAGGTGAGGCAGTCTTTCGGGCCGGCAAAAGGCGCTGGGACCGAAAATGAGTTTCGCGAGCACTTGAAAACCTGAGAAGGAGCAAAAAATGATTGATATAATTACCGTACCGATTGTAATTGAAAACAAAAAGATTGACAGCCAGCACCGGTTGAGCATCCTGGCAGTACAGCGCGCCCGGCAGATTATTCAGGCGACAACCTCGCCTATCGATACCCGGTATGAAAAAGCGACCACGATTGCACTGGAAGAGGTTCTGGAAAACAAAGTGGTTTTTGTTATCGGAAAAGAGGCTATAGCGGCTCAAAAGGACGCCAAAAGGGCAAGAGCTGAAGAATTGCGCGCATGGGAAAAAATGGCCAGGGACGGGGATCTGACGACCGAGATTAAAAAAGATTTGAGCGTCTATGTCGATGATTCAGCTGTCAAAGAACCGTCAGACCGCTCTTAATCATATGACCGAACTTTTTATTTCTGCCGGCTGACCAAGAAGGGGGCAGGATGAACGTCTATGATTTTAAAGCCAATTCTATTGATGGCATTGAAATACCGCTATCGGATTACCTCGGCAAAGTCCTGTTAATCGTCAATGTCGCAAGCCGATGCGGATATACGCCCCAGTATGAAGCCCTTGAAACACTCTATGAAAGATACAAAGAGCAGGGGTTCGCAATCCTCGGTTTTCCATGTAATCAATTCGGGGGTCAGGAGCCTGCAACGGAATCCGAAATCAAATCCTTCTGTACATCCAGATTCAGTGTCAAATTCCCCCTCTTTGCCAAAATAGATGTCAACGGCCAAAAGGCGCATCCCCTCTATCAATTTCTTCAAAAGGACAAACCGGGCATTTTAGGAACAGAAGGAATTAAATGGAATTTCACAAAATTCCTGGTTAACCGGCAAGGCGTCCCGGTCAAGAGATACGCTCCCGGTGACAAACCGGAAACCATAGAAGAAGAGATAAAAAACCTCGTAACCGCGTCCAGTTAGACGGGAATCAGGCGGACGTTGAAACGGCGCGGTTAAGGAATTCGGCTATAACCTCCGGCGGCTGGGCACCGCCAATCACATACCGGTTATTGATCCGAAAATTCGGCACCCCCTGGACGCCACGCTGTATCGCTTCCCGTATTTCACTCCGGACGTTATCCGCGCCATCATCGGAGGCCAGAAAATCCTTTACCTTAGACCGGGCAAGACCGGCTGATGCCCCTATTTTAGACAGCACCTCATGGTCGCCGATAAATTTCCCCTCCAGAAAGACAGCCCGGAATAACCCTTCAACGACCTGATTCTGCAGGCCCGCCTGGCCGGAAAACCCGATCAGGCGATGGGCATCGAATGTATTCGGCACGCGCGCAATATGGTCAAATTCAAAATCAAGGCCTGCTGATGCCGCCGCCTGCCGGACATGATTGTGTATGGCCTCAACCTCTTCCAGATCGCCGAATTTCGCCATCATATATTGCTTGCGGTCCACCCCTTCCTTTGGGAGGCCGGGATTCAATTCAAAAGGCTTCCAGGCGATGTTGACTTCAGAAGGGCGGGAGATCAACGTCAGCGCCTTTTCCAGCCTCCGCTTCCCGATAAAACACCAGGGACAGACGACGTCCGAGACAATCTCTATTTTTAATACGCCTGTTTTCACCGTCTTTTATTATACTCACCCTTTTTTCGAAAGGCAATTGGGAGGTCGATCATGAAATGCCCGGAAGCACCTCGCAAATGGAGGCAATTTCGGTTAGTTTATTTCGCCTTGCGCCCCGCTGATCAGAACAGGTTCGTATTTTTTCAGGTAGGATCTTTTGCTTTCCAATTGATAGCGGTTCGCATTTCTATCCAGGACATAAAGCGCTTCGCCGATTTTTCTCGGTTGCTGTCCATCTGCTTGAAGATAGACCTCCACTTCGAGGTTATCCTTGCTGATTTTTCGGGAACGCCGCACAAGTATTCTCCCTTCTCCCGGAATCAACATCTTTTTTTCGATTTTAAACATCAATGAAGGAGAAAGTTCATTGTCGAAATGGAAATAATTTTCTACCACGGCGTTATAGGCCGAACCTCGATGAATTCTCTCCTGCACGACCAGTTCTTGAAAACCATCCTCATCAAGGTCTTCAAAAGAGATGACCGGTTTTGAGAAGAGCGGATCATGCTGGCCCTCCAACTCCTGGCCGGGAATTGAAATCGGCTCGGAAGAGACCCGGTTTCTTTGCGGGTCATAGAGAATGAGAAAGTAGCTCCCGAATTGATCATTAAAATAATCTCTCAAGGTAAAAACAAAAAGCGACAGATTCCTCGGCGCCGATATTTTGACGACAGGCCCATAAAACGCTTCACGATTGATGGTCTGACATTCCTTTGGATGACACTGATTCAGGACCTCTTTTAATTCCTTCAGGACAATGGCATGGATGACGGCCTCCACTTTATCGGGAAGATCGTTTTTTTTAGCCTCAGCGGAGGCAATGAAGATGATATCGTTATCGGGAGATATAATTGAGGAAAGGTGCTCCGGAGCGCGCAAGGCCCTCTCTCGACCTGAAAGAAAAAAGAAATTAATTCCTATCACAATTACAAATAGGAATAAGAAAAGGTAAAGTAATCGAAATTTCTTTTTCTGTTGCTTCACGCGAGAGATACCAGGATTGTCAATGGGGCATCTCTACTAGTTTAAGCGAAGAACCTGATTTGTCAATTGAAGGCACGCGAGGTGAAGGTGAAAAAAGTGGAGCATCTGGCTTTGCCAGTGCAAAACGCGGGGGCGCGGGAAGCAATGAACGCCTTCTGTGAAGGCTCACCTTTAAATGAAGCTAACCCCTGGAATCGACAGACGCGGGAAGATAGACTTTAAAGGATGTCCCGTTGCCCGGCGCCGATAAAACGGTTACAAGCCCATCATGTTTCTTTATGACGGAATAGGCAATGGTCAATCCCATTCCCCTCTTTCCGCCCCGGGTACTAAAATAGGGGTCAAAAATCCGGTCTATGATTTTCGGCTCCATTCCATGACCGGAATCGGTTATTGTCATTTTAAGGTAAGGAAGATGACGGAGATTTACCGCTGTTTCATTTTTGCCGT
>DATNMI010000220.1:0-2068 GCA_035602375.1 Nitrospiria bacterium
TTCAGCAAGCCTGTGGTGCCGGGCAAAAATATTCTCGAGCCCCTCGGCCTTCTGCATCTTAAGAACCTCGCTTAATCCGACCATCAGGGAGGTGGCGGCGGTCCATGCCGACTGGTTCTTGGAAAGGCTTTCCCTTTCTTTTTTGAAATTGAAATAAAACTTGTTGTTTTTCGCCTTGTCAGCAAATTTCCAGGCTTTTTCACTGACGCTGACAAAAGCCAGTCCCGGAGGAAGCATGAAAGCTTTCTGCGAACCGGTCACAACGACGTCAAGCCCCCAATCATCGGTCTTGAGATCAAACACGCCAAGCGCGGTAATGGCGTCAACCACCAGAATCGTGTTTTCCCGACCTTTCACAATAGATGCAATTTCCCGTGTGGGATGCGCGACACCGGTGGAGGTTTCACTCGCCTGCATATAGACCGCCTTGATCGATGGATCCTTGTCAAGCGCCTGTTTAACAGCCTGAGGATCAACTGCATGGCCCCATTCAACCTTGATTTCTTCAGTCTTTACGCCATAGGCCGCGCAAATCTTCCCCCAACGCTCGCCGAATTTTCCGCCGTTAACAAACAGAGCCTTGTCGCCCTGAGAGAGAAAATTGGTGACTGCCCCTTCCATGCCGCCCGTTCCGGTTGAAACCAGGATCAGAACGTCATTCCGGGTCTGAAAAAGCCACTTGAGATCCTCTTTCACCTGCCCAAGCAGTTCCGCGAATTCAGGCGCCCTGTGATGCAAAATGGGCCTGGCCATTGCAAGAGCGACTTCGGGCGGAACAGGGGTTGGACCGGGGGCCAAGAGATATTTCTTTAACATTGGGAAACTCCTTTTTCTGGGGGAAATTTAAACTTTCCGGACGTTCGAAAGACGATTGCGAACCCCCGATGAAAACCTTATAATGAAAACCTTCGATCGGAAACTGAAAAAGACCATTATATTGCCAAAATTCAGGGTTAGAGTCAAGTGTATATTTTCTCTCCGGGCCGTTCAGAAGGGTGTAGCCGCAGGGCCGCGGAATCGATGCGACGCAGGCGTACCAAGGCGGTACGTCGAGGAAGCAGAGATTCGAGAACGAAGCGGATGCCCCCTTATCAACGGTCCAATTTGGCGCCATGATTGAGTTCAGATATATCCCCTCCCGACCCCACGACCCCTATACCAATATGGCGATCGATGAAGCCATTTCCAGGGCCGTTAAAAAAGGTCATGTTCCGCCTACTTTTCGTTTTTACACATGGAGACAGCCCTCCATTTCAATCGGCTATTTTCAAAAACCGGAAGAAGACCTCGATTTGGCCCTGTTAGATAAAGATCATATTCCCTGGGTGAGGCGGATGACCGGCGGAAGGGCCATTTTTCATCACCGCGAGTTGACCTACAGTCTTTCGGCTCCCACGCTTCTATTGTCTGATGCCTCTTCTCCCGGGCCTGAAGCGCCCGTTCCTTTTTTCCCCAAAGGCATTCGCGAAACGTATCGTAAAATCAGCATGGGACTCCTTTTCGCCCTCCGGAAACTCGATCTTCCCGTGTCGGCTTTCACCGGCGGAATCCTTGATTCCCGGCCTTTGAACAAAAGAAAAAAACAGACGCCAAACCCGCTCTGCTTTTCCGATCCTTCGTGGCATGAAATCATGATTGGAGGCAAAAAAGTCGTTGGGAGCGCCCAGAAAAGGACCCGGAACGGGTTTATCCAGCAAGGCTCAATTCTCCTCAGCCATCAATTTGAAGATTTCCGGAGCTATTTCAAACTGAACGGTCCGTCCAGCCCTGATTGCGTTGGAATTTCCGATTACTTGAAAAAAGAGGTTGATCCTGAGTCGCTTGAAGCGTTGATCGTCGCCGCTTTTGAGGAAATCTGGGGGATTAAGATGTCGCGGGGTGGAATGACCCCGGAGGAAGAAGATTTGGCCGAAAAACTTCTGGAGGAAAAATACCGGCGTAAAGAATGGAATCTTTACCGCAAGATATAATCACCCATTCTCCGGGTTCCCTCCGGGTTTTCAGGGGCCGGCCTTCTTTTCAATCGAAGTGCCTACGGCCTTTTCCAATTGAGCCCTGGCGAGGTTGT
>DATNMI010000271.1:0-7136 GCA_035602375.1 Nitrospiria bacterium
GTCGTGGCGCATATAAATGACCGGCTCCTGATAGGTGTCTATCCCGAGCCTCCGGAGGCGCATCCTGTGTCTGTCTTTTTTCTTCATGCCTTCAAATCCAGGGAAATTGATCCGTACGGTCTCTTTTTTTATACCTTTCGCAAGCGGTGTTTACAAGAAGAACTTCAGGCGGTCCGTTCCACCAGGACCGCCACCGCTTCTCCTCCGCCGATGCAGAGGCTCGCGATTCCCCTCTTTTTATTCAACGCCTTTAGGGCATATAGGAGGGTTACCAGAATCCGCGCGCCGCTGGCTCCGATCGGATGCCCAAGCGCCACCGCTCCGCCCCGGACATTGACCCGGTCCGGATCGAGTTCAAGCAGGAGGTTGACCGCGATGGAGGAGGCGGAAAAAGCTTCGTTAATTTCAAAAAGATCGATCTCGGATATTTTCAACCCGGTCTTCTCCAGGAGGAGACGGATCGCATAGGCCGGCGCCGTGGTAAACCAGACCGGTTCGGCCGCGAAGGAGGCGTAATCGACGATCCGGCCGAGCGGAACAACCCCCTGTTTTTTTGCAACCGCTTCCGTTGTTAGAACAAGCGCCGCGGCCCCGTCGCTGAGGGAAGAGGCGTTTCCGGCGGTGACTGTTCCGGCGGGGCGAAAAGCCGGCTTGAGGTTCTTTAGCTGTTTCAGGTTTGCCTTCCGGGGACTTTCGTCTTCTTCCATCAGCCCGGCCCCGGAATTCTTGCCTCCGGTCTTGACTGGAAAGATCTCTTCCCTGAAAGCCCCGCTCTCGATGGCCGATAACGCCCTCCGGTAACTCTCTTCGGCAAATTCGTCCTGCGCTTCTCTCGTAATTTTCATCGAATCGGCGCATCGCTCCGCCGCTTCTCCCATATGAAAGTCGTCATACGGATCCCACAAGCCGTCTTTAATCATGCTGTCGATCAGAACACCGTGGCCCATCCGATAACCGGTTCTCCCCTTCGCGATCAGGTAGGGGGAATTGCTCATGCTCTCCATTCCGCCGGCGATCGTGATGGAGGCCTCTCCCGACCGGATCGCCCGCGCCGCAAGCATCACCGCCTGAAGGCCCGATCCGCACACTTTGTTTATGGTCATGGTTCTTACCGATTTCGACAGTCCTCCCTTTAGGGCCGCCTGCCGGGCGGGCGCCTGGCCTTCCCCCGCCTGAAGCACATTTCCCAGGATCAACTCTTCCACTTCGCTTGCGGCGAGCCCCGACCTCCGGACCGCCTCTGCCACAGCCATTGCCCCCAGGTCGACCGCGGGAAGTCCGGCCAGGGTTCCGTTAAAGGCGCCGATCGGCGTACGGACCGCGCTGACGATCAGAGGCATCATGTTTTTTCTCCCTTGCTGGTTGAATTGAAAATCTCAATATTATTATAATTATTATACTCCTATCTGAAAATTTCCGGGTCGCTCGCTCTTCCTCTGACGATTGACATCTGACGATTGACTCCTATTTTTATTTATGCTACAACTTTTAAATGTTTTTAGCCTTGCATATTCATTCCACTTTCACTCTTCTGTATTCCTAAGCGATACCTTCCGGAGCTTCCATGTCTAAACAGATGGTGTTTTTATTTCATGATGATCCCGAGCTTTCCCACCTCTATGAATTGAATCTGAAAAAATCAAATACGCCGCTTGAAGTCAACGCCTACGACAGCCTGAATGACGATAAAATCGGCGCGTCGGGCAACCGGATCGTCGTGCTTGAGACCGACAAGGAGAACCACCACAGCCAGATTCTCTCCAAAACCCTCAAATCAGATATGAAAAAAACCCTGATCATTCTCGGCTCTTCCAGGGTATTAAAAAAGTCGGTCCATCAGATCGACGGACTTTCTCACGCCCTTCAGCAGGAGGGAACGCATCCGGAGGAGCCTAAAAACAGCGCCGGAAAAAAGGAGATGTACATCGAGGATTTTCTCGAATCCAAATTGACCGCGTTCATTAAAAAAAGCTACCCGACCCACCGGAAAAGCCATCTCTACGATACTCTCCTTCAGGAATTTGAACGCCCGCTGATCACCCTTGCGCTTAAGGAGACGAACGGCAACCAGGTTCAGGCGGCGGAGATTCTCGGTTTAAACCGTAACACCCTCCGGAAAAAGATTCAGGACCTGAAGATCGCCGTCGAAAACCTCAAAAAATAGTCCCTCCCGATGGTTCGGCCGATAGTTCTATAAATCCGGGATAATTTGAGGTCCGATTATTCTCTTCCCCGGTTTGCCCCATTTCGATACATAGAAAACAATATTGATCATTATTCAAAGCAAGACTCCTGCAGAAACAATTTGATACAAAAAATTACAATTTTACAAAGAAGGCTATGAATTGTTCCTCTATAATTATATTCTTTTTGAGACAAACAGAATTGGCGCGGCGATTCTAAAAATTCCGGGCAATTTAAATGAAAACGGTTTCAATTTCGATTATGATCGAATATATTGTTTTTTCAATAAAGGCCGCTTATGAGAGCAAATCGATTTCAAGGGATATTGATTGCCGCGCTCCTGATTTCAGGCTGCGCTTCAATGCGCTACGATTCAAAAATGTCCAATACGACAAACCACCTGAAATCGGGGAACATTGATCAGGCCCTGGCCGATCTTGAGTCGAACAATCCGTCGCAAGACAAAGGACTCCTCTATTATATGGAAAAAGGAGAGCTGCAACAGATCAAAGGCTCTTATGCCGATAGCCGCGACACCTGGCTTGAAGCCGATCGTCTGGTTCGGCAATGGGAAGATCAGGTTAAAACCGATCCCTCCAAATTGATGGGGAATATCGGATCGTTCCTCGTCAACGACACCACCCGGCGGTATGACGGGAGAGACTATGAAAAAATCCTTTTGAATGTTGAGCTGGCCCTTGATCATCTCGCTCTGAATCATTGGGATAACGCCAGAATCGAAATGACAAAGATGCATGAACGGGAAGCGATCATCGCCGAATTTCGCGCCAAAGAACTGGAAGACGCAAAAGAGAATGCGAAGAGCAAGGGGATTAAAGCGACCTCCTTTAAGGAGTTGAAAGGCTATCCGGTTGAAACATTGGAAGCTCCGGAAGTGCGCGAGCTTAAAAACTCTTACGAATCGGCTTTCGCGAATTACCTGGCCGGTTTTGTCTATGAATCATTAGGGGAGGTCTCTTTGGCCTCGCCGGGATATCGCAGAGCGGCGGAAATGCGGCCGAATATTCCTATGATTGACGAGGGGCTCCGCGGACTGGATGAACGGATCCGGGACCCGCATCGGGAAGCGGTAGACACGCTCTTTGTGATCGAAACGGACTTCGCGCCAGCCATCCATTCTCAACAATTCGGCCTCTTTTTACCGATTCCCTGCAAGAGAGGGCTCTGTCCTGAACTGGTTCAGATTTCATGGCCCGTCATCAAACCCATGGCCGCCTCCGCCCTGATGTCGTCAATTTCCGTTGATGCCGATTCGATTCCCGTGGCCATGATGACCAGCGTCGACGCGATGGCCCGGCGCGCTTTATCCGATGAAATGCCGGTGATCATCGCCAGAACTGCAATCAGAGCGATTGCAAAGGCGGCCGTGCAAAAAGGGATCGATGACAAGACTGCGGATATGGGCCTGCCCGGCCTCATTGTCAGCCTCGGAGCAAAAGTTGGGACCGCGGTTTCAGAACAGGCAGATGAGCGGGCCTGGCGGACCCTTCCAGGTTTTTATTCGATTGCCCGGGCAAAGCTCCCTGCGGGCCCGCATAAAATAAGGATTCAATCCGGCGGCGGAGAGCTGGTTCAGGAGGCGGAGGTTTCAGGGAGATACGCTCTGGTTTTTTTGCGACTTTTGGGGGGAAGAATCTATCCGCCGAAATTTTCTGATGTGAATGTTCGAGCCAGTCCGGTTGCCGCTGGAAAAGAGCATTAAATTGCATAAGCGTATCAATTTGGGTATTCTAGATTAAAGAAATTCCATTCAAGATCAAAGAGGTGACGGCACATGAAAAAATATCTATCGGGATTAGTCTTGTTGTTTGTATTGGGTCAGAGCGCCATCGTCTTTGCCGGTCCAGCCGATTCAAAAGTTGAACAACTCGGTACCTCCAAGTTTCTGGAGATCGTCGGGATCAGCTCCAAGATTACCGATAACCTGCTGGTCATTCACCTTCAGATAAAAAATAAAGATAACAATGACAATACAGGTTTTTATCGGGTGAGATGGCTTGATGAATCAGGCGATCCTGTTTGGGAGGATGAGGTTTGGAAACCGCTCCTGCTCCATGGGAATCAGAAGATCAGTTTAAAAATGGTCGCTCCCACAGTCAAAGCCAAGGATTTTAGAATTGAATTGAGCACGGAAGAGAATTATCGGGAATAAACAATCTTTTTTCATTTTTTAAAAACATCTACCGTGAGGTGACCATGATAACCATTTCAAACAGAGCAAAGCTTCTTTTTCTATTTACTCTTGCCATTTCTTACGGCTGCGCCGCAACGACGCCGTCCGTTGGGGACAATGTGCAATATGGAAACTCGAAAGATGTCGAGCAGGTCACGACTGAATTCGGCTCAACAGACCTGCAAATGATCGCCGAGGCGATGGCCCGCTCGCTCGCCCAGTCTACCAGCGGGAACAAAGACAAGATATTGGTGACCATTGCCGATGTTAAAAATAAAACGGACGAATATATCGATACCAAATCAATTACCGACTCAATCCGGGTCCAGCTGCTCAAGGGCGGCACAATGCGGTTTGCAACGGATATTGCCGATATGGAGAGTCAGACGGATGAGCTGTCCCGCCAAAATAGCAGCGGACTGTACAAACAGGGGTCCACGGCCAAAAGGGGTAAAATGGAGGGGGCGCAGTATCGTATCGAAGGAAATATAGCCTCCATCACTAAACGGACTGAAAATATCAAGGACGTTTATTATAAATTTACCCTGATGATGACCAATATTGAATCTGGAACGATTGAATGGTCTGACGAAAAAGAGATCCGAAAAACAGCGAAACATTAATCCTGTTATCAGGCAAGGGTTCCTGGAAAAGTTAATCGGAACCATTAAAATGCAGAGGGAAAACCATGAAAAACGAAATTGCCGCTATCGTTGTATGTTTCGCAGGTTTGTTTGCTTCGTCTATGGCCATGGAAGCCAAAGCCGCTGATTTTTATGTCGGAGCAGGCCTCGGGCAGAGCCAAACCTCCCTGTCAGTTCCTCTAAACAAAAACACCGATACCGCGTTTAATCTGACGGGAGGCGTTCAAATTAATCCTAATTTTTCCACCGAAATTGAATACATCAATTTGGGTAAGGTCGTTTTAGGGAGCGGTTCGGGCAATTCCGATGGATGGGCCGCAGCACTGGTTGGAATCCTCCCGATGAGAGGAAACGTTTCTTTATTCGGAAAATTCGGCCTCGCCAGAATCAATACAACCTGGGACTCCGCTTCCAGCGTTACCCCCGGCTCTCAGACGGAAACAGGCCTCACCTGGGGATTGGGGGGCCAACTCGATTTTTCCCGCAGGAATGGCGTCCGTTTGTCTTATGACACCTATCAGATTGGCACAACGGATCCGGCAACGGGGACCAGCCAAACCATCACGCTTTCGCTCCTCTACCGCTTTTAGCGAAGACTCAAAAGGGGGAGCCGTTTTCCCCCGATTCGGGTTGTTTAAAAAACTGTGTGTGCACTTAATTTCGATCGTTGGAATATTTTAACCGATTGAAACTATTGCCTTATTTTGATTTAAATTGAAACAAAGCTTGACTTTTGGGCTGTTTTTTTATAAATTAATTCAAGCTTTTATGAAAAATTACTTCATTTGAAGTACACAGAATTGTCGCAGGCGCGTAGCTCAGGGGTAGAGCGCTACCTTGACACGGTAGAGGTCGGCGGTTCAAGACCGCCCGTGCCTACCATTTGAAGGAAAAATAAACTGTGCGGAGCATCATAAAAGGAGTTCATTATGATGCTTTTTTATTTTCAACAGTCTTTTTTTAAAAAACAAAAAACTCTTTTAAGTTAAAGACCCGATGTCAGAAACCATTCAGGTTACGATCAATAAAAAACAGAAGCTGACTTTCCACAAAGGAACAACTTTCCTTGAAGTCCTCGAAAAACTTCCAAAGGAAATTGAATATCCTGTTGGGGTCAAGGCCGATGGCGAGCTGAAAGACCTTCGCGATCAATTGACCGCTGACGCCGACCTGGAAATCTTGACCTTTCAGTCGCGCGAAGGACAGGATATTTTTCATCACTCTTCAGCCCACCTGATGGCGCAGGCGGTCAAGGAGCTCTTCCCGCAGGTGAAAATCGCCATCGGGCCCCCGATCGAAGATGGATTTTATTACGATTTTGAAGTCGACCGCCCCTTTACGCCTGAAGACCTTGAAAAGATTGAAAAGCGGATGGAGAAACTAGCCGGGAAAGACAACCCTTATCTGCGGGAAGAGATTTCCAAAGACCAGGCCCTTGAAATGTTTAAAAAACAGGGGGAAGCGTACAAGGTGGACATTATTAAAGACCTCGACCCTTCCATGCCGATCACCCTTTATCACCAGGGGGAGTTTACCGATCTTTGCCGAGGCCCCCATCTTCCTTCCACGGGCCGGATCCCCGCTTTTAAATTGTTGTCTACCGGAGGAGCCTACTGGCGGGGAAGCGAAAACAACAAGATGCTCCAGAGAATCTACGGAACTTCTTTTCCTACGAAGGAAGAGCTTGACCGTTACCTGAACCACCTGGAAGAGATCAAGAAGCGCGATCACCGGAAAATCGGCAAAGACCTCGACCTTTTCAGCATTCAGGAGGATATCGGTCCCGGCCTCGTCCTCTGGCACCCCAAGGGGGCCATGATTCGAAAAACCATAGAAGATTTCTGGCGGGAAGAACATCTCCGGGGAGGATATGATCTCGTCTGCTCCCCTCACATTGCCCGGATCGATCTCTGGAAAAAAAGCGGCCACCTTGAATTTTACAAGGAAAACATGTTCTCTCCGATTGAGGTGGAAGGATCGGACTATGAACTCAAACCGATGAATTGCCCGTTCCATATCCTGATCTTTAAAAACAAGATCAGGAGTTACAGAGACCTGCCGATCCGGTTTGCCGAGCTTGGCACCGTCTACCGATACGAACGGTCGGGGGTGCT
>DATNMI010000288.1:0-2017 GCA_035602375.1 Nitrospiria bacterium
GGCCGAGACAGGAAAGAGTTTTTCGATTCCGAGCCGGTAGAACTCCACATGATCGTAAAGCTTTGCTCCGCCCTCTATCTTATTAACCACATAAAAGACCGGCTTTTTAACCGGACGGACCAGCCGGGCAAGCTCCTGGTCTTCGGGAAGAAGGCCGCTTCTTCCGTCAAAAAGGACCACCACCGCATCGGCCTCTTCGACCGCTTTCAAAGTCTGCGTCCGGGTCTCTTCCTTGAGAACAATGGAGTCGTCGGGAAACAGGCCTCCGGTATCGATCAGGAGGAAGGTCCGCCGATCATGCGAAAACCTGCCAAAATGACGGTCGCGGGTAACTCCCGGCTGATCTTCGACGACAGCGGCCCTTCGTCCGACCAGACGGTTAAAAAGAGTCGATTTTCCTACGTTAGGACGTCCGATTAATGCGATTTTTTTCATAAGGTTTCAGTTTTCAGAATAAATAAAAAAGGCCCTGGAATCCAGGGCCTGATCACTGCGTTAAAACCGATGCGCCTAATAAATCTTGCTCAGCGTGACATCAATTCCTTTTTGCCCCACCTCTGCCGGATTTTTGAAATACTGCCCTTCGATATCTCCGGGACCCATAGGCCCGACCGCGCCGTTCTTCATCAACTTGACCACGATATTGAATTTTCCGGAAAAGGGTGTTCCAGGCATGATCACGTCGGCCTGGGAGAGGGTGTATTCAAGCGGAAACTTGACATGGTCGAGCCTCTTGGATGCAACCGGGGGAACCCCGACCTGGGGTCCTTCAGCCGGCTTGGCGCTGATAAAAAGGACAGCATCAGGACTTACTTTTGAGGCAAGCTTGGAATCCAGGGACACTGTCCCTGAAATCACCCCTCCGCTGGCAGCCTGAGCCGTCATGACGCCGGGGGAAGCCCCCTGGGCATAAGGGTCTTGCGCTTGGGGAGTGGGAGAAGCAGGAGCCGCGGAAGAGACTGCGGGAGCCGGGGTTCCTCCGGGAGCCACTGTATCGGCATTTTTACTGCATCCTGAAAACAGGATCGATCCAAAAAGGAAAAAAGCCAGAACCGTCAGATGTTCAATTCTTATCATTCAAATCTCCTAAAAGCGTTATCGTTGTTAAAAAACCGTCTTCCATTCTATCAAAAAGGCCTCCGTTGTCAATCGTAATCACCAAGCCGGCCTTTTGCGCCCTCCGCCAGCCCCTCCCATCAAGGGAGAGAAAATTTCTCGGTTTGATTTGAACTTTCCCTTAATGTTATGATCCAAACGGCTACAAATAAAGAAAGGAAGAGGCCTGATGGTATTACTGGAATTCAGCATGTCCCCCCTGGACAAGGGAGAGAGCGTCGGAGAGTATGTCAGCCGCTCCCTGAAAATTATCGACGAGAGCGGAATTGACTACCGATTGAATCCGATGGGGACCGTTCTGGAGGGGGAGTGGGACGACGTCTTTTCAGTGGTCAAAAAATGTTACGAAGCAATGAGCAAAGATTGTAACCGGATTTCTACCATTATCAAGGTCGATTACCGGAAAGGGAAACAGGGGAGGCTCCAGGGAAAAATCGACAGTATTGAAAAAAAGTTGAATAGAAAGCTTAAAACCTGAAAAAAGCCTGGCCAAAGCCAGGAGCTCGAAGCTGGAAGCTCAAGGCTCAAGGTAAAGCCCCAAAACAAAAATAACCGGATCAAGACTCAAAGCAAAAATATCTTTATCTTTTCCTACGAGCTTTCAGCTTCCAGCTTGGAGCTCTTAATTAAGAGGAACATAGAATGCCATTTAAGAATTTGACCGAACTCTACCAGTTTTCTTCCGAAAAAATGAAGAAAAACAGCCTCTTCGACACTTCCCGCGTGCAATGCGATGTCTACTGTTTTGAGCCCGGCCAGGAGCAGAAAGCCCATACGCACGATGATCAGGATAAAATCTACGTCGTACTGGAAGGAAAAGGAACCTTTCAGGTCGGCGGCGTTGAAAAGACCTTGTCGCGCGAGGCGGCGGTCCTGGCAAAGGGGGGGGAAGACCATGGGG
>DATNMI010000341.1:0-1007 GCA_035602375.1 Nitrospiria bacterium
TCTGACCGAACAGATATTTACGAAAAGATGGGGAAATTCTTGAAACTCCCGAGCGGTAAGCTTTCCAAGCTTGCTGACTACCAGCGCAAGGAGGAATTGAAGAGAAACTTGGGGGACCCACCCACGCCTCTGTTTAGAGAGGCTCGAGAGTTAATTCTTCGCAAGTGCGCTCCTGCCAAAGAAAAACAAATACGCGCGATTTTTGAGAAGCAGCCCTTCGGCGAACTCGAACGTCTTGTGACACAAAAGCTCTTGGACGTGGTCAAAAGAGTCGCCAAAAACGAATTGGAAAGTAAAACCTGGCTCCACTCGGTGGCGCGAGTCAGGGGCCGTAGCTATGAAGCGATGCGAGTCAGCATTCTCGAGTTCCTGGAGACGGATGTCTTCAACGTGTCCGTTGAGAACTGCATGTCCTTCCTGGATCCGCTGATCGAATCCTGGGATATCAACCTCAAGAATTTTGGCATGGAAATTGTTTTGAACCACAGACTCGCCCCAGGGCACCCTAAGAAATTTGAGTTTGTTGAAAAGGAAGCTGACCAACCAGAGGAAGAGCCGGGGCTCAAAGAATTCCTTTATAATAGTTCCCTGAGCGGGACTGCCACCAAGGAAGAAATGGAGTTTCTAAAGAAACTGAGGTTCAACGGAAAACGCCCTACTTCACTCTATTATTACCGGGAATTGCAGAACCTCAGAGACCCGCTCCATTTTCGAGCGCCCATCACCCAGATCGTGCGAAAAAGGACGCTAGGCCAATCCCAGCCAAAAGGGTCCATTGCCCCTATGCATGCATATCTGGAGGCTGATGGCATTGAAAAACAACTGCAGCTTGACAGTAGGAAAGGCGCAATACGGCGATGGGCAGGAAACAGAGGGACACGGGGCAAGAAACAAAAAGCAAAGTCGTAAAAAGATTCACCGACTCGAATAAAAAAACTCTTATGAAAGTTCTCCCGAAAGGGCAATATACGTTTGATGAGAGCTTACGAAGGCAAGGCATGCAACAT
>DATNMI010000342.1:0-3767 GCA_035602375.1 Nitrospiria bacterium
AAGAACGGCCAACTGGTAGCGTCGGGAGGAAATACCAAGGGAATCGACACCACCGCGCTTGCTTCCCTGACGGCGGGGAGCATTGCCGCGACATCCGGCATGGCGCAGTTGATCGGGGAGAAAGAATTCACAGTTCTATTCCATGAAGGGGACAAGGATAATATCCATATTGCCCTGATTGGAACCCGGTTGATCCTGGTCACCATTTTCAGCGACAAAGCGGCGCTGGGGATCGTGAGGCTTCGCGTGAAAAAATCGATCGACGCCCTGGATCAGGCTTTCGAAAAAATCTTTTTGCAGTCGGAGAGAGAAAAGGGAGCGAAAGGGGGGGCGAAATCTCCCTTCGCCGAAATCACGGAAGATGATATTGAAAAGCTTTTCGGATAACTTTTTGGAAAGGGATCATCAGTTATGTCTTTTATAAATTATTCCGCCCGTGAAATCAATTGCAAGATCGTTTATTACGGTCCCGGATTATGCGGAAAGACCACCAACCTTCAGCATGTCTATAAGAAGACCGATCCGGACAACAAGGGAAAGATGATCTCTCTGGCGACTGAAACGGAACGGACCCTTTTCTTTGACTTCTTACCCCTTTCTCTCGGGTCTATTCGCGGATTCAAGGTCCGGTTTCACCTCTACACCGTTCCGGGACAGGTATTCTATGACGCCAGCCGGAAACTGATCCTCCGCGGCGTGGACGGCGTTGTTTTTGTGGCCGACTCCCAGGTGGAACGGATGGAAGCCAATGTTGAATCGTTTCAGAACCTCCAGAAGAACCTTGCCGAGCATGCCTTGAACGTCGACACCATTCCCTATGTGATCCAATTCAACAAAAGAGACCTCCCCAACGTCATACCTCTCGAGGAGATGCAGAAAGTCCTGAATCCCAAAGGGAGGCCGTTTTTCGAAGCGGTGGCCTTTGAGGGAAAAGGGGTTTTTGAGACTCTCAAGGAAATCGCCAAACAGGTGATTTTTGAATTGAAGAAAGAGGCCTGATATGGTAAATTACAACCCTTCTTTCGTTCAATAGCCCTTTTCTCCAGACAATCTGGCCTTCTCATTCCCCGGTAGCTCAGTCGGTAGAGCAGGTGGCTGTTAACCACCGTGTCGGCGGTTCGAATCCGTCCCGGGGAGCTTTGAATTATTATTGAACATTGGGTTTGTTGTTCCCCGTCGGAGTTTTGTCTGTGAAAATAACCTCTCTTATTGGTCTATCCCTATCCCTATCCCTTTCCCTTTTAATGATTCTGTCCGGCTCTATTACGTCTTGGGGAGGTCCGTCCGATCTTCCTGAGATCAGCCCGATGGTTCCGGTCAAGGGGGGTTGCTTCGAGATGGGAGACGACTCTCCGACGGCGACGCCCGACCAGAAACCGGTTCATCAGGCCTGCGTCAAGGATTTTCAGATCGGAAAATTCCTGGTCACTCAGAAGGAATGGAAGACCGTCATGGGAAAGATCGACTCCCAATTTAAAGGGTGCGATGCCTGCGCTATCGATGCGAGCTGGGACGAGGCCTGGGATTTTATCAACGCGCTGAGGGTTCGTACAGAAAAGCCTTACCGCCTGCCGACAGAAGCAGAGTGGGAATACGCGGCCAGGAGCGGCGGGAAAAAAGAAACATGGGCGGGAACCAGCGACGAATCGAAACTCGGGCAATATGCCTGGTTTTCATCCAACGCCGGAAGGACGGTTCATCCCGTCGGAGAAAAACTGCCCAATGGCCTTGGACTCTATGATATGAGCGGGAACATGTGGGAATGGGTGATGGACAGATACGGCGATTCCTATTATCAGGAGAGTCCAAAGGATAATCCCAGGGGTCCTGTCGCGGGAATTTTCAGGGTTCTCAGGGGCGGGTCCTGGTTCAGTACCGGGGCTGAACTTCAGGCGACCCGGCGGCATTTCATGCCCCCCGACCTTCATGAGCTCTATAGCGGTTTTCGTCTTCTTCTTCCGGCCGTTCAAAAATAAAAACCAGGGCGTTCCCGGAATTGCGATCAGGATTTGAAAGCGGGAGGCGCCCCTTCTTCCTTGTAATAGGCCTTCGTTCCGTCAGAATGGTTGGTCACATCGATCAGTTGGGTAATCTGCGGGAATTTTTCCGATAAGGTCTTCATGACGCCATAAGTCAGAGTCTTCCCCGCCATGGCGCACCCCTGGCATCCCCCGGACATTTCAACATAGACGATATTCTCTTTCAGGTTCACGAGCCGGATATGTCCGCCGTGTTCCGAGACACCCGGATTGATCACCTCGTCAAAAAGTTTTGAAATCTCCCGCGCCAAATCGCTGTCCCAGGCCGGGTTTGGATTATCCACCATCCAGGCTTGTGTAAAACCGGCGCGGACATAATCAATCACGGATCCCCGAATGAGAGGTTCCGAATCCGGACGGATGAAAAACCGGTAATCTCCGCAGGGAATCGGAATGTCCCCGGGATCGGCTTTTCCCTTTTCTACCCTGTCGAATTTATAAATAAAATCGCCGCTTTTCCGGGTCACCGTCAACCGAATCCCTTCGAAGTCCCCTTCTTCCAAGGCCTCTTTTACCTTTTCAATCGCGTTCTGAGTCAGTGTCACAACCGTTTCATTTGTCATAATATCCACTGTAACACCCTTCTGAATCCATCGTCAAATATTGAAAAAAGGAGGAAAATACTGGCTGAGAGCGGTATAATTAACCTTGAAAAGGAGCGTGTTCATCATGTCCGGTTCTTCCTATCTTTCCTTATCAGAGAACGCCAAGCGGGTTCTGGAAAAGCGGTACCTGGTCAGGGATGAGTCCGGGAGGGCGCTTGAGACCCCGGAAGATCTTTTCCGAAGGGTTGCCGCGAACATCGCTCTGGCTGAAAATAATTATCCTGCCGGTAATCGCACCGAAGCGGAAGCGCTCTTTTTCGAGGCGATGGCCTCTCTGGAATTTCTCCCCAATTCTCCTACCCTGATGAACGCGGGCCGGGACCTTCAACAGCTGTCCGCCTGTTTTGTTCTTCCAGTTTCCGATTCCCTCGCCGGCATTTTTGAAACGCTTAAACAGGCCGCCCTGATTCATCAAAGTGGAGGGGGGACCGGGTTTTCTTTTTCAAGGATCCGGCCGAAAAACGACCGGGTGAAGTCAACCGGCGGGGTCGCGTCCGGGCCTGTTTCCTTCATGCGGGTTTTTAACGCGGCGACCGAAGAGATCAAGCAGGGTGGGACACGGCGGGGCGCCAACATGGGGGTCCTCCGGGTTGACCATCCCGATATTCTTGAATTTATCCGCTGTAAGGATGATCCCGGCGCGATCACCAATTTTAATATCAGCGTGGCGATTACGGACCGGTTCATGAAAGCGGTTGAAAACAATGAGAGCTACGACCTGATCAATCCGAGAACGGGAGAGAAGTCGGGGAGCCTTCCCGCGAGGGATGTGATGGAAGAAATTGCCCGGCATGCCCACCGCTCCGGGGAACCGGGCCTCTTTTTCATTGATACCGCCAACCGGCACAACCCGACCCCGCTGGCCGGGGCGATTGAAGCGACCAACCCCTGCGGCGAACAGCCGCTCCTCGCCAACGAGTCGTGCAATCTGGGAAGCGTCAACCTGGAACGCCATCTGAAACGGTCAGGCGGGACTCCTGAAATCGACTGGATCAAGCTTGAAAAGACCGTCCGGACCGCGGTCCGTTTCCTCGATAATGTCATCGACATGAACCGGTACCCGATCCCTGAAATTGAAGCGAGAACGCGGCAGAACCGGAAAATAGGGGTCGGGGTGATGGGG
>DATNMI010000394.1:0-6053 GCA_035602375.1 Nitrospiria bacterium
CGCGATTGCCCGCCTTGACAATCTGATCAAGAGCTATCCCAACGCTTCTTCAGTTCCTGACGCGCTCTTTTACCTGGGCGATTCGTTCCATAAAACCGGACAGCCGGAAAAAGCCAGGGAGTATTTTACCCGCCTCCTTGAAAAAAACCCGGACTCCCCTTACCGGATCAGAATTCTTCAGGATTATCCGGGACTGGCGGCGGTCTCTCTCCCTACAGCCCGTTGATTTCATGCGCTACTATCCTGCCTTTCTGAATCTAGAAAACCGGATTGCCGTCGTCGTGGGCGGAGGTCCGGTTGCCGAACGGAAAACCCTCTCTCTGATTGAAACCGGGGCGAATGTGGTCGTCATTTCTCCAGAATTGACTGTTGCCCTTCACACTTTGGTCAAGAATCGCCAGATTCATCATATTTCACGCCTGTTCTGGAAGGGAGACTTGAAAGGGGCTATCCTCGCGGTAGCCGCAACAGACTCCCCTGAGACCAATCGGGAAATTTCTCTGGAAGGGGACTCGCTCTCCATCTTCGTCAATAACGTGACTTCCCCCGAAAGGTCGACGTTTATCGTACCTGCCCTCCTAAGCAGAGGGGATCTCCAGATCGCCGTTTCAACCGGGGGCCAGAGCCCTTCTTTGGCCGGAAATCTCAAGGAAAAACTTGAAGGAATTTTTGGCCCTGAATATGAAGATTTTCTTGGCCTGATCGGCCAGGCAAGAAAGTATTTCCTGAAAAACGGGTTTCCCGAAAAGGAGCGGACCGCTCTTTTGAATAAACTGGCGGAATCTGATATATTGGCGTTATTGAAAAACGGCGAGAAAGAAGATGCAGTCCAGAAGGCCAGGGATATTTCTGGAATAGACAAACTCAACCTGGGGAATTAGGAAATGCTTTACAGTTTCGCCAGAACGCTTCAGCTGGTCGGCCTGGCCATTACTCTTGTCGTAGTCATCCTCTTCTTTGATTCGAGCTACAAGATGGGGTTTTTGCTCGGGGTGGCGGCGTCGGGGATTATCACCTTCTATGCCGGATGGTTTCTCCAACAGTAATAATCTGCGGCCTGCGCCCCACTAATAAAAATCTAATGCCGGTAGTCCTCGGCAGGGGGCATCTGAACCTTTTTAAACAGTTTTTATGAAAATCAAGGCGGTTGAAAAAGGCTCATCTGCGGCGTTGTTAGTGCATGACTTCTATTGAAAAGAAATTTTTAAGCCGAGCCAATAAAATCCCTTTTCACGGGACCGGACTCTCGGTCGATCTTCATGTCCCCGACCTCTATGATCTCGCGGAAGCCCTTTCGGAAGCCGGGCTTTCCTATGATTACCTGGAAATCTTCAAGGCCCCGCTCTCCCAACTGTTCCCGGCCAGGGAGAGATTTCCTCAAACCCTTCCGCTTGAATACCATGCGGACGGGCTCTGGTTTACCCAACCCGACTTTTTAGGATCGCCCTGGGAAGAGGAATGCCGCCGGATCGCCCGGCATACCAGAGTGCTCCGGAGTTCCTGGATCACGCACGAATGCGCCTCGAAACAGATCTCTGGCCGCTCCGTCGGCACCTACCTCCCTCCGCTTTTGACCCTCGAAGCCGCCCGCCTGGCGGGGAACCAGGGGGAGTTGGTCCAAAGAAAGCTGGATGAACTTTCGGGAAACAGCGCCCCTCTTCTCCTGATTGAGGTCCCGCCATTTTATACTTTTACCGCGGGAGACATCTCCCTGGAGGCTTTCTTCCAGGAAATTTCCAAACGGACCTCCTGCGGGATCCTTTTGGACATCGGACACCTCTATTCTTACTACCTGAGTTCCGACCTGGCAAAAACGATTTCACCGGCTGATTTTCTCTCCCGGTTTCTGGAACGGTTCCCCCTACACAGCGTAATCCAGATTCATCTTGGGGGGCTCCGTCCTTTTCACGAGACCTTTCTCGACGACCATGGCTCCCCGGTCCCGCCGATCCTGTTTGATCTCCTCCGGCAGACTTTGCGTCATCCTGGGCTGGTGAATCTGAAGGGCATTGCCCTGGAAGTAGATACCAAGGAGATTTCACTGATTGTCGGGGAATATGAATATTTCCTCGCCATTTGCCGCGGGATTAGACGAGGTTCCGGGAAAGCATTGCGGAACCAAATAGAGATCGGGGAGAAACAACAGGAAACGGCCCGGGGGAATGCCGGAAACCTGGAGGGCCTTTACCTGGATTATTTCAATGCCGTGACAGGATGTCTCCCTGAAACGGAGAACCCGGTTTTTCGCATGTTCCAGTTTTCTCCCGCGACAGGATCGCTCATTCCTTTTCAGAGAGATTACCTTGTCGACCAGGTCTTGAACTGGAGCGGGAGGATTGAGGAGCTCTTTCCCGCTACCGTTCAAATTCTTTCTGAATATGGGGTTCGTCTCGAATCGTTCATTCCCTGGTTTTTAGGCGGGCAGAGCGCCGGAGGGAGGTCTTTTGATTTTTTCATAATCAAACTCGATCGGTTCAGAGAGTTTGCCCTGGAAAAATCCAGGACTTTAAAAGGAGCAAAAGCGGAAGGGCTCGCCCATGAAGCAGAGCGGGAATACCGCGAAATAATGGAGGCCTATTTCCAGTTCAATCCTGAAGATTAGGGTTCAGAAGTTCGAATTTTGAAAACACAGAAGGTTAAAACCGGGATTAAACGGTTTGCTAATTATAGCTACCAGACAATTGCTTTTGTTATAATAGGGCTGATCCTTAAAATCGTTTTCACTGATTCCGGGAGGCGGCCATGAGGGAGTATATTGATTACTATAAACTGCTCGGATTAAAACCTACTGCCACTTTACCTGAAATTAAGCAAGCCTATCATTTTTTTGCCCGTCAATTTCATCCCGATTTTTATCACGAGAAAGAATCTGAAGAAAAAGCAAAAAGAATATTTCAGGATATTTCGGAAGCTTATTTTATTCTCTCGGATCCCAAATTAAGGAAAGAGTTTGACCGGAAAAACTACCATCACCCGTCTGTCGCCCGGACTCCAACCTCCCGGGGAATGTCTGAATCTGCCACGAAAGAAGGGAAGGGCTATCGAAGACTTATTTCGACGCCCTATCCTATTTTAAACGTCCTTATTAACTTGATTGAATTAGGCGTAATGCTGGTTATTTTAGCAGCCCCGTTCCTAGCCCCTTTTATTTTGATCTTTGTTGTTTTAATGGCTTTTCGTTATTAACCTTACAAGCGATCTCCCAATTTCTTTTCGTTACGCTTATCTAAAAAGGTTTTTCCCAACCGAGATGTCCAGTCAGGAAGAGATTTTTTTTAAAAGGCTTTCTCTTACTTTTGATCCAGTCAAGGAAGGCCTGTTTTTTGATAAAAATCAATTATCGAATCAGAAATTCCCATTCAATAATAAAAAATCGTAACAAAAGGAAACTATGAAAAGTTTTGACCTTTTTTGACGTCATTTTGATTGCCTAAATTTAGATTTTAGATGTAATCTTTATTAGTTTTATCTCAAAAATGACTTTTTTTATCCATTTTTGCCCTATGGTGACGTTCTTTTAATTTGGCTTCTGTTCCATTCTTATATCTAAAGGGACAAAAAATATCGTTTTCTCCTTATTTTTGTGGAAGTTCGGCATAGGAAAACAATTGGCACACAATATGCTCTATATACAGGAAGATAGTATTCCGGAAAAGAGAGGAGACCATAGGGATTTTTACTGGAAGGCCTCCTAATACTTTGAAAGATTAAAATGGAGGTCACAAATGATTCCAATAAACGGGTTTTTGGAATATGGGATTATGGCTTTATTGGGAGCCGCAGGCATGGTGGGTTTGACTATTTGGACCCTGGCTTCACCCCAAACGAAACAGAGCAAAGTAATCAGCTTAATACCCCAGGTCAAAATATCTGATCCGGAGGCTTTCCAATATAAGAAGGCCGCATAGACTTATTGGATTGGGCTCTGAGGTTGTTTACCGGCCAAACAGGTTAGAACAAAGACCTAATGAATATTGGAATTGGCTTGGGTCAACACCAAAAGAGCCCTTAGGTTTCAGATACTTGAAGCCACAACATGAGGGAATGCGTTGCTCAACCTATGATTGATGGCTAAAACCGGTTTTCAACACCCTGTTAGGATTACCTTCCTGGATAAGTTCGCCTTGAAGTACGGTTATCGCCTGACCTCCGATAATAACGCGGTCTCCGTTTGTACGGACCCGTAAAAAGCCTCCCCGCGCCGATGCCTGATAGGCAATCAACTCTTTTTTATTCAACTTTTTGCTCCAAAACGGCGTTAAACAACAATGGGCGGAACCTGTAACAGGATCTTCATTGATTCCTACTTTTGGAGCAAAATACCGGGAAACAAAATCATACTCTTTGGAACTTGAACGGCTCGTCACTGCGATTCCTCTTTCAGGAAGCGTTTTTAAGAGTTCAAAATCAGGTCGGAGGGTCTTTATGATCTCTTCTGACCCAACTTCCGCCAGATAGCGTACCTTGCTTTTGGCAAGATAGAGAGGTTTTATCTTTAAAGCGCGCGCCACAATTTCGGATTCAGATTCAGAAATAGAGTCATGAACTTCGTCAATTGGGAAATCAAGCTCAATCCAGGCCTTTTGCCTTTCCGCAGATAAAAGACCGCTTTTCGTGTAAAACCGGGCCTGCTCATGGGGTTTTAAATGACCCTCCTCCCATAAGATGTGGGCGCTCGCCAGGGTGGCGTGACCGCAGAGATCTACTTCAACCTGCGGAGTAAACCAACGTAAATGGAATCCGTCGTTCCGCCGAAACAGGAAAGCTGTCTCGGAGAGGTTCATTTCCTGAGCAACCTTTTGCATCCAGATTTCATCCGAGGGGCCAGGCAAAATGCACACTGCCGCCGGATTTCCTGTGAATGGCTTATCGGTAAATGCATCTACCTGAAATATTTTTAATCCCACGAAGGGCTCCTTAATCCTCCCGTCACACGGACTCAGTCATCCGCATGAATTCAAACATTTCTCGACAGCCTGTCAGACATTTAGGCTTGGGTCGAGGACATTTAGCGCAAAGCTCTTTTTCCGAAAACGGCCGAGCCACTCCTTCCCCGCCCTGCTCGAATGGGAATCGTCCGTCAGCTCCAGGAGTTCGATATCAAAAGAGGGTGAGAACCGGCATTCAACCTCCTCCCGGGTGGTCCCGAAGGGAGGGCCCTCCGGATTAAAAATGTCATAGAAGAGACCTGCGATTTCTCCCCCTTGCTTAAGAAGAAATTCGGCCGAACGGACATATTCGATTCTTCTTGCCGGCTCTATGGCGCAATAACAGGCCTGTTCGAGGAGGATATCAAATTTCCCCTCAAGCTCCGGAGCGGGCGACAGAAAATCAGCCTGCAGGAGTTCAGCCTGAAGCCCGGCCGCCTTTAATTTTTTCTCCGTAATTTCGAGAGCCTTCCTGGCGTAATCGATTCCGGTCACTTCATAGCCCAGACCTGCAAAGTATAAAACTTCATGCCCGGTTCCAAACCCGGGAATCACCATTTTTCCCTTCGGAAATTTACCCTCCTTTGCCAGTCTAGCCAGCGGCGGAGAGACCTCTTCCAGGTCCCATTTTGTATTTCCTTCATTATAATAGCGGTCCCAGGTTCCCGACCCCAAAGGCCCCTTCAGCGCCTCCTGGCTTCGAAAAGTCTGGATTAACTCCTGGGCAAAAATTCTCGTTTCAGCCAACAATGGGGTAAGGACGGATGCCCGCGTCTCTTCTCTCAGAATATTCGGAAAAGTCCAGTTAAACCGCCTCGGCGCGGAGAGCCCTTCGAATGTTCCCGGAAAAAAACCGGTAGTGATGCAGATATCAGCGGAAGGAATCTGCCCAGGGAGAATCTGGCTCGGCACCGGATTCAGCTCCTTCTCCTTCATCAACTGAAGCATCTCCGCCGGAATCTCTTCTCCCTCCCCCCCTTTTTCAGCCGTGATGAACTGGCCGGGGGCGATATAGTCAAGCCATGCGGCGGTCAATCTTCCGGGAATGGGGTTTCCCGCATTATGAAAAACAAGACAGATCGGATTCATGGATCTCCTCAGGGTTTGTATTGCGCCATTTCTTCT
>DATNMI010000410.1:0-2984 GCA_035602375.1 Nitrospiria bacterium
CCAAAAGACGCGCCGCTTCATCATCCAGGTTATGTCCCGTCGCGAGAACGGGAAACCCTTTATCAGAGGCCACCTTGTTAAAAAGATATCTTTTCACTGTTCCGCAGGCGGAGCAAGCCGAACGGTCTGTCTCTCCGGCCAGTTCCAGAATGCCCATCTTGTAAGCCTCTTTCAAGCTATAAGAATAGACCTCCAGATTTTCCCTCTCCGCAAAAAGCTCCACATACCGCCGCGAACTTGCTGAGTACTCTCCGATTCCCAGGTCAATATGGAGTCCGGCGGTTTCATACCCGAGCCGTGAGAGCACATGCCAGAGCGCCAGACTGTCTTTTCCCCCGGATACTGCAATCAGTATTTTGTCGGACCGCGACGCCATCTTTTCCCGCTCCAGGCCTCTTCTAACCTGAGAGACGAAAAAAGCGTTAAAACAGGCGGCACAGTACTTCGCGTTTGCCCTGGCGATCTTAATGACTGCCTTATCGCGGCATTTCTGGCATTTCATCCGTAGCCTCCCGAAATGACCGGCCTGATCTCAATCGTATCCTGATCCGAAAGAGAGGCCTCTTCCGTAATCAGTTCACTTTTTTCACCAGTTAAGAGGATGACAAGAACCGTTTCGGGAAGAATATCGAGCTCCTTGAGAATCTGACTCACCTTCTTGGGACCGGTAATCTCGGCGCTTCTTTTAGGGTGATGAAGAATTACTTTCATAAATCGCTATCGGGGTCTTTCTTCCGTTCGGGAGAGATTCCGGTCTCTATCGGCAAGTGATATTTCTTTTTGGCGTTGCATTCCTTACAGGCCGGGACGACGTTCCCCTTGCTATTCTTGCCGCCCCGAATAAGCGGCACCAGATGGTCCATGGTCAATTCGGAAGGCTTAAAATTCCCCTGGCAGTAATAACAGATCCCATCGCTGATTTTCCGCTTCCACCATTGGGAGGCCCGCAGTTCTCGTGCCTTGGCTTTTTCCTTTTTAAGTTCTTCAGGCGATACTTCTGAAATGAAATAATCCATTGAAAAGCCATCATAACTTAAAGCCCCGGCCTTATTCAACAGAAGAGACCGCGGGCGCCGTGGAAAACCCTATGGTAGCATGGAGGAGTGTTTTATCATTTCCAAAGCCCGTGCACGCCGGTTACGGCGAGCAGTTTCCTCTCTTTGCTTCCTGAAATCAAGTGGGTCAGTTTGAAATATAAACAGTGACAAAGAGAGCTAAAGCTGTCATTATTTTTGCATGCTTAAGCCTATGAGCAAGAAAAGTTCAAAAGACATTAATAAATTAGCCGCATTTATTGTGGCTGCGATTTCGCAAAAAGAATCTTTAACACCACGCATCAAAGAGAAAAGCACTTCCACCATCGCACCTGAAAGATTTTTTGGACCTAAGGGTAACAGGTCCCGTGCCGAAAGGAATGCTGAAAAGATAAGAGGCATCATAGCCCTAAAAGCTGCAATGGACAGACGGTCAAAATCTGTTTAAATTCGCAAAAACTGTTTTACATCTTTATTTCCTCAAAAAAGATAAATAAGTTCCCGCATCAAAACTTTCCAAGAATCTGAAATTCTTCAAAGATCAACTGTTTAAAGTTTCTATCCTGAATGCAACGGCCCCAATCCACTCCAAAACGTAGCAGTTTTCTACCAGCATTCCTCGCTTAGTTCATTTGAATAATTGTACTGAAATTCCCCGAGTTTACTGGGACCTTCCTGGATTCCTCTCGAATCTTTCTTAATTAAATCTTAATGGTTTTTAGGCAATTTTTAATGACAGTTTAACTTTACTCTTCATGATCGCCGGGCTTATCGTGGATGAATAAAAACATCGCCGCGCTGTGGAATCCGGAAAGAGAGAAACTGGCTTTGCCAGGCTGAGCGCCTCCTGGCTTTATTTGGGAGTGGTTCCGCAAAGGACATAAGAATTAATTTTTAGGGGGAAATTATGGATATCCTTTTTGTAGGCCTTACGGTTCTATTCTTTTTGATTTCCGGATGGCTCTTTACTTTTTTAAAAAATCTATAGGAGGAACGTTATGAATCTCTTTTACATTATCGGCGGAGTCCTTGCGCTGGGACTCCTGATCTATTTACTGGTTGCGTTACTAAAACCGGAGGTATTTTCATGACTATCAATGGTTTTTTACAAATAGGGCTCTATCTTATTACCCTGGTGGCTTTGACTAAACCGCTCGGGTGTTATATGGCACGGGTCTTTGAGGGGCAATCAGTCGGATTAAACCGTCTTTTTGATCCAGTTGAGAGGGGTATTTACCGTCTCTGCGGCATCCGGGAAAATGAAGAGATGGGATGGAAAACCTATGGCATCACCATGCTGTTGTTTAATGCGGCAGGAGTCCTTTTTCTCTACGGGATACAGAGGCTCCAGGCGCATTTGCCTCTGAATCCACAGAATTTCGGTGCTGTCGCGCCTGACCTGGCCTTTAATACCGCCACCAGTTTTGTGACCAATACCAACTGGCAGGCCTATGGGGGCGAAGCCACAATGAGCTACTTGACCCAGATGGTTGGTTTAACCGTCCAGAATTTTGCTTCAGCCGCCACTGGCATTGCTATCGGCATTGCATTCATTCGGGGTCTGGCGCGGAAGAGTGCCGAGACGGTCGGAAACTTTTGGGTCGATCTGGTTCGGACAACGCTCTACATCCTGCTCCCGATTTCTTTCATACTTGCAATTTTCCTCGTCTTCCAGGGTTCGGTTCAGACCTTGAGCGACTACAAGAAAGTCAAACTGCTTCAACCGATTACTTATGACAACCCGGTGCTCAATGCCGCTGGCCAGCCGGTGCTGGATGAAAAGGGCCAGCCGAAGACGGAGAAGGCTACGGCAACCGAGCAGATTGTGGCCGTCGGTCCGGCCGCCTCGCAGGTCGCGATCAAGCATCTTGGGACCAATGGCGGAGGATTCTTTAACGCAAACGCGGCACATCCCTTTGAAAGTCCCACTCCGCTCACCGATTTTCTTCT
>DATNMI010000438.1:0-3369 GCA_035602375.1 Nitrospiria bacterium
GAGGCTCCCATAGTAAATTCTCCCGCCGGAATCAAGACCATCCCATCGGGAGGGGACTCCAGGGTGGGGAGAACCCCGTGGCAGCCCCACGACAGCACAACACTCATGAATGCGAAAGAGAACAGACGCCGGAAACAAAAAGTCTCCTCTTCCCCTGCGGGAGAGGCTCGGTGAGGGGTCAAATCAACCTTCACTTTCACCCTCCCCGTGCCCCCTCCCATCAAGGGAGGGGAGATATTTGCAAAGCCGGACACTCGAAACAGTAACACAGCAAACATGGTCATCTGGCATCAAGGGCGCAACGGAACCCGATAGAACGGTGCCGCTTGTAGGGAGGAGAGGCGTATGTCCGGTGCGTCACTCTGCTAAACATGTAGGGCAGGGAGTAAGCGCCCCCCCGAACAACCTTGAGCGTCTCCCCGAACGAGGGCCTGTCAAGTTTACTTCCCGGATAGGCCTTATACCAGGAGGAGGTCCATTCTGCCACGTTCCCGCACATATCCATCACGCCGTATGGGGATTCCCCTTCTGGGTGGCTGCCGACCGGCCAGGTCCAGTTCAAACGGCTCTCCTCGGCATTACACTTCTGCGGGTCATACTGGTTCCCCCATGGCCATTTCCGCCCGTCGGTTCCCCGACCAGCTTTTTCCCACTCCTCTTCCGCCGGGAGCCTTTTCCCGCGCCAGGCGCAGAAGGCTTCGGCATCATTGTTATCCACGTAGACCACGGGGTATTTTTCCTGACCTGGGGAGGGGTGTCCGTCGACCCATTGATAGAATTTCGAGAACCTAGGTTCGGCAGGAACGCGATGGCCCGTCGCGCCGACAAAAGCCTCGTATTCCTTATTGGTGATTTCAAATCGGTCAATGTAATAATCGGGAAGGCTCACGGTGTGCCGGGGGACTTCATCCACACCGACATCTATCCCGATGATTCCGTCCCTTTCATCGGATCCCATGATAAATTCTCCGGCTGGAATTTTAACCATGCCGGGGGGAGGCGTTGTGCCGGGCCCGGTGGGAGGTTCCGCCGCCAGATTTCCAGCGAAAAAAACCGAAAAAATTAAAAAAAACAGCGGCAAAATATTCACAATCATCGTTTTGCTATTTCGACTGTGAACGAATCATGAATCTCTTTTGCCCGGCGCTGATCAGGGAAAGCGAGCCTGCCGATTGATTCAGGTAAGTTTCGTGGCCCGATTCCGGTTCCACCACCACAAAAGAAAGTTTTTCAAGATCACCGGGAACCCCTAACATTTTCCAGTCGAGGAAGACAGGACTCTTCTGCGGGAAAACAATCTGCAAGGTCCAGACCTGTTCCGGGGATCGCGAGCGGATGTCCCACCAGAGTCTGGCCGGAACAGTCTCACCGAAGGCCGGGGGCAATTCAAACCAGGCGTCAAACTGGCCGTTTTCCATCGCCCTCGTATCGAGCGGGTCAAGCCCGTCCAGCCCCTCTTTCCATAAACCAAGCCGGAGATCGATTTTGACGGGGGCGTCGTTCACTTCCGACCGGACGGTCAATAACAGGGTGACATCCTCTCCCCGCGCCGAAAGGGAAAGGGAAGACAAAAACAGAACGGTCGTCAAGACCAATGTTAGTTTTTTCATGGACAGCTCCCTGGAGTATCAAGATAGATTAGACTGTAACCTGCGTCATTGAGAAGAACCTGGAACCAGTACGCTTTCCACGGGGTCATCAGGGCCGGCGGGTAGATGGCTAGGGGATCAACGTACCGTTCCGCCAGGTACTGGCTTCCGTCATAGGAGTAAATCGACGCATTGACCCAGCTGTTGGCTACCGCCGTGGCAAAAGGAACAGAAGACCGATTTCCTTTTCTAACGCAGACATTTTGAAGATAGACCGGATGAGACAGATAAGGCTCGCCGACCATGTTCCATCCAACCTGCAGGGGGAAGGTCACCAAGCCCGCAATTGTTTGGCCTAGTTGATTTCCATTAGCATCGGAGGCTTTCAATACGGCAAAATCTCCTCTCGAGAAAAGAAAATAGCCGTCTGCTTCCACAATTGTTAATGGCGCGGAATAGGCCTGACTGACCCATTCATAAATCGTCACCGGTTTGGTCACATCGTTTCCGAACACGGTAGCCGGGTCGCTGCTTCCTGCAGAAATGTTGTAAGGAACAGAAACAAGATTATAACCGGAGTAGAGGGCCGTATGGCCGGGACAGTTCAGGCATGTTGAAAGCGGAGCAATGTTCCCCGCTCCATCTATCGCCTTGATCGCGAAGTTGTAAGGGGTGTTTGAAACCAGCCCTGTTACATTGAATATCTCGAGGCCTCCCGACGGAGCGGGGTACGGAACTCCGGTGACAGGGATCGCATTTTTAAATTCGACCTTCTTTTCAAGGTCCGTATTCGCAATGGGCGTTCCGTCTTCAACAATCTGGATGGGAGAGTACCGGAGGTCATACCGGGTTGCCCTTCCGATGGCCCCGTTGTCTCCCGTCGCCGTCCAGTTTAGTACAACAGACTGGCTCCGGGTGGCATCGGGAACGATTCTCAGATCGGTGATGGCAGCCGGTGGTGAAATATCATTCACGGGCAGGGTCGTCCCGGCCGGCACGTTGGAGATTCCAGAAGGAAGCCCGGAAGATCCATAGGTCAGAATGGCAAAATAGTAGGTCACTCCGACGGTCGGCCCCGATACCAGATTCGTAACCGCAAAAGATTGAACCGTTCCTGCGAGAACCGGCGCCGGCGGGGTCAGAACCCGTGTCGCCACCAGGAACGACGCCGGGTTTCCGGGAACAATGGGAGAAGTAGAATACCGGATATCATAACTTGCGGCAGTCCCCGCATTTCCGGTATCGCCTGGGGCCGTCCAGCGAAGCGTAATCGAATTGGCCGCGGCGCCGGAAACGGCGAGATCGGAAATCGTCGATGGCGGCGTGAGACTGATTGCGCCGGTCATCACAAAGACCGGAGAGTTCGTATTAATGGGTGAAATAACCGTCGGGTTCAGAGCCGCCGAACAGCGGAAGGTCGTTGAATCGACCGCCCCGGCGCCGCATGATTTAATTGCAAAGTAGACCGTCGGCATCTGAGGGAGACCGACAAAATTCAGAATCTCCGTTTTTCCCGGAAGTTGGGGCTGGGAAAGGGCGTTCCGGCCATCCTGGGCAATCAGTGGCGTCGCGGCATTAAATGAAACATCGTCGGTAATCGGGGTCGCGGAATATCTGAAATCGTATTCCCCTGAAGGGGGCACGGATGACGGCGTATAACCGGGAATCGACGTCGCGGTCCATGCCAGCATAACACTTTTGACGCCGGTCAGCGGGTCCGTAAAAAGAGTGCCGGGTGCCACTCGCAAATCGGTAATCGCATCGGGAGGAATGGCTCCGG
>DATNMI010000446.1:0-1362 GCA_035602375.1 Nitrospiria bacterium
CGGCGGAGCAAAAAATAAAAGCCTATTAGTAAAAGGATGTCTGTAGAAATATTGAGAATCTGCCCTGCCAATATCGGATTCCCTGTGATCTTCAGGAGAAGAGCCTGCAAGGAAAAAAAGAGAGGGAAATACCGGGTTCCGCCATATCCCATCGATTCAGAAAAGAGAGGACGATAAAATTCGCCCCTGGCAAGATCGATGGAGAGCCCGGTCCAGACCCCCGCCACCGGGTCCATGTTGTATCCTTTAAGAATCGAAACCGCTATTTTTAGCAGGTAGACGGATGTGCTCCCGGCCATCAACAAAATCAGGAGGAACAATACCGGTCTGGTGAGCTTTTCACCGGTGGCGTTCAGGAGATTATCTTTAAGTTTTTTAATCATGGCTGGGTTCCTTTATTAACTCTGTGGAAGGGAGAGGAGAGACCGGATTATGCTTCCAGGTCCAGAGGGAATTTAAAAGATAATTAATAAGAACCGCGACGGCGATTCCCGCGAAACTTGCCAGCATGTCGTAGAACTGAAAACCGTAGAATAAAAGAAGAAAGACCAGATAATTAACAAGCCCGGAAAGGCCTGAAACCAGATGAAACCTGAAGAAAGTCTTATACAGAGGCAATCCATTGTCCCGTTCGTTGAATGTCCAGGAATGATTAATTACAAAATTGGAAACGATCGACAATTCAATCGCTATGGGGGAGCCGATAGCCGGAAGAACACCGCCTGTGCGGGTCATGATAAAATAACTCCATAAGTCGGTAAAATAACGCATACTTTTGGCTTCATATAAACGTTCGTCCCTCCTGCCATCATAACTATACCCTGCCCCCTGCCCCCAGCACCTAACCCCTGCCTTTTCTCTGCCGCTTTTCCTATACCCTGTCCCCTACCCCCTGCACCCTATTTTACCGGCAGGATGACTCTAAACAGACTCCCCTTCCCCGCTTCACTCTCCACCTCAATTTTTCCGCCATGTGCTTCAACAATTGTTTTGCACTGAAAAAGCCCGATCCCAAGTCCCTTGCTCTTGGTGGTCTGAAAGGGGTGAAAAAGCGATTTTGAAAGATATTCCGGCGTCATGCCGCAACCATTGTCTCTCACAGAGAGGTTGACCCACCCTTCCGATTGCGAGGTGGTTACCTGAATCTCCCCGTTTTCTTTGACCGCCTCCATTCCGTTAAGAACTAAATTAACCAGAACTTTCTGAATCTGCTCCCGGTCAATCAAAAGAGGGGGCAAAGGATGGAGATCCCGAACGAGAGAAGGCCGGTTTGAATGGCCCAATTCATCAATTGTTAGATTGACCAGGGAATTGAGATCGGCCGAGGCACGCTTTAGTTCCAGCTTTCGGGTCATCAACGAA
>DATNMI010000485.1:0-1708 GCA_035602375.1 Nitrospiria bacterium
CACGGCATCTTTCCATTACCGTTTATGTGGAGTGGGTTCTGGGGATATCACGAAGCGCGTCTTCTCCCTTTATAGTAACGGAAATGGATTCAAAAACCGGAGCCCTGTTCGCACGCAATATCTGGAACACCGAGTTTGGCAACCGTATCGCGTTTGCTGACCTTGGAGGGCACCAAACCGCGTGGACCGGTGACCGCACCGAGTTTATTGGGCGCAACGGGTCTGTCACTTATCCCAGGGCATTGGAAAGAGGAGTCCAGCTTTCTGGTAAAGTGGGAGCCGCTCTTGATCCGTGTGGGGTGCTTCAAATGACGCTGACACTCCAGCCTGGCGAACGCTCGGAAATAGCTTTCTTCCTGGGCCAGGCCGCCAGTCCTGAAGAAGCTCAAAAATTACTGGAATACTACCGGCAAACGAATCTGGAAAAAAATTTGCTTAATGTCATGGAAAACTGGAACCGAATTCTCGGCACCTTGCAAGTAAAAACTCCCGATCGCTCAATGGACATCATGTTGAACAGGTGGCTTCTGTACCAGACCCTCTCATGCAGGGTATGGGCGCGGTCTGCCTTTTATCAGGCAGGGGGAGCTTATGGCTTTCGAGACCAGCTGCAGGATATCATGGCGCTGATCACCGCCAACAGGGAAGTCGCAAGTCAACATCTCCTGAGAGCCGCATCGCATCAATTTGTTGAAGGAGACGTCCAGCATTGGTGGCATCCTCCCTCAGGCCGGGGTTTAAGAACCCATATCTCCGATGATTATCTCTGGCTTCCATATGTGGTGGCTTATTATGTGGAGGTCACGGAAGACAAGAACTTACTGGATGAAATAATCCCTTTTTTAAAGGGTCAATTTATATCAGAAGGACAAGACGAGGCTTACTTTGAACCGGAAAATTCCGGAGAGACAGGGACTCTATTTGAGCACTGCGCACGTGCTCTTGATCGAAGTCTTAGCGTCGGGGATCATGGTCTTCCATTGATCGGTTCCGGAGATTGGAACGATGGAATGAATCGTGTTGGAAACAAGGGAAAGGGAGAAAGTGTCTGGCTTGGCTGGTTTCTTTATGCGGCTTTATCGGGATTCATTGAATTGGCTCGTGACCGTGGGGAATCTAAACGTGCCGATATCTGGCAGCAGCATATGGAGGAGCTCAAAAAGGCCCTTGAAAAAGATGGGTGGGATGGCGACTGGTATAAGCGAGCCTATATGGATGACGGAACACCTCTCGGTTCTGCAGTGAATTCTGAATGCCGAATTGATTCGATTGCGCAGTCATGGGGAGTGATTTCCGGCGCGGCGGATCCCGCGCGAAGAATACGGGCGATGGCTGCCGTCGAAGAATACCTTGTTCGGAAAGGAGATGGACTAATTCTCCTTTTCACCCCTCCTTTTAATCAGATGCCGGTGGATCCGGGGTATATTAAAGGATACCTTCCGGGAGTACGGGAAAACGGGGGACAATATACGCACGCTGCGTTATGGTCTGTTATTGCATTTGCCATGCTTGGCGATGGAGATAAGGCAGGGGAGCTCTTTTCCATTCTAAATCCGATTAATCACGCGAGTACCCGTTCCGGAATTCACCGTTACAAAGTGGAACCTTATGTGGTTGCCGCCGATATTTATGCGGAGCCTCCCCATGTCGGACGGGGAGGATGGACATGGTATACGGGATCTGCCTCATGGATGTACCGTGCAGGGAT
>DATNMI010000487.1:0-1776 GCA_035602375.1 Nitrospiria bacterium
GAACCGGAAATGCCCGTAACCTACTCGCTGAAAGCTGTCGGCAAGGACGCGGCAAGCAAGGCGGAAAAGGAATTGATTCAAACGATCCTCAGCCAGGTTCACTGGAACAGGAAAAAAGCGGCTCAGATGCTCCATATCAGCTACAAAGCGCTCCTCTACAAGATCAAAAAATACGAGCTAAACGATACGGTCTAAACAGTTTAAAGGGAGGGAGATTAAAAATGAAAACTTCGGGAACCGCGATTCTGAATCCGGAGTTATTCAATTTCTTGCTTGAACTCGAAGTAAAGAAGGCCGCCCGTTATTCATATTTTTTCTCGCTTCTCTATATCGAGCTGGACCGGGATGAAGAGGCAGAAATCCTGGAAACCGTCGCGAATCTTATCGTCGATGAGATTCGCGATGTCGACATTGTCGGAAAAGTCGAAAAACAGTCTTTTTGTACCCTGGTGCAGGCGGAAACCAGACCGACTTTTGCCATTGGAGAGAGGATCCGGGGAAGAATTTTAAATTATTCGTTCGAAAATCCTTCAGGAAGTAGACTCCCGCCAGTGACTATCAGCGTCGGCGGGGCCTGCTTTCCGACCCATGGCACGGATGTATCCGAACTGCGGAATCAGGCGGCCGCTATGCTGAATAAGGCCCGTACGCTCGGCGGAAACCGGGTTTTTGTCCAGGGAACGGAGTAAGAGTGGAGCCCCTCTGGCATTGCCAGTGCGGAACGGCTCCATTTAACCCCCCTCCTTCAGTTCAAAGAGGGAAAGCTGGTTTTTCCGATTTTCCGGGAACGGAATGGGGTAATTTCCGGTAAAGCAGGCGGTGCAGTAGGAGGAAGCCGGATAAGCCTTTACAGCCGAAAGCAGTCCTTCCATGCTCAGGTAAGCCAGACTGTCTGCCGTAATGAATTTCCTGATCTCTTCCACCGTTTGGTTTGACGCGATCAACTCTTCCTTTGTCGGCGTGTTGATCCCGTAGAAACAGGGAGAAAGAATAGCGGGGGAACTAATTCTCATATGCACCTCCCTGGCGCCGGCTTCACGTATCATTTTTACGATTTTCATGCTGGTTGTGCCCCTCACCAGCGAATCGTCAATCACCACGACCCTTTTCCCGTTCAAGACCTCCCGGACAGCGTTTAATTTGATCTTCACGCCAAAGTGCCGGATCGACTGTTCAGGTTCGATAAATGTTCTTCCAACATAATGGTTCCGGATCAGTCCATATTCATAGGGAATCCGGGCCAGTTCGGCAAAACCCAATGCCGCCGAAGTTCCCGAATCGGGAACTGGAATCACAATGTCGGCTGGAACACCGCTTTCCCTCGCCAGCGCGTTTCCCAATCTTTTACGCACGGTATAGACATTTTCGCCGAAAACCAGGCTGTCCGGCTTGGAGAAGTAGACATGTTCAAAAATACAGAATGCCTGGGGCGTTTTCTCAAAGGGAAAATAAGAGGAAATTCCTTCCTTATTGATTAAAATCAGCTCGCCGGGGAGAACCTCCCTGACCAGCGCGGCGCCGATCAGGTCCAGTGCGGAGGTTTCTGAAGCAAGGACATAACCCTCATTTAATCGCCCGAGAACGAGCGGGCGCACCCCGTAAGGGTCGCGGACCCCTATTAATCCCTCTTCCGTCATGAAAACAAGAGAATAAGCCCCGGTAACTCTCGCCAGCGCCTCGGAAATTCTCTGGACCAGATTTTCGCCGCGCGAATGGGCGATCAGATGGACGATGACTTCGCTGTCTACGGTGGACTGAAAAATCGCCCCGTAAGCC